>NZ_QWKI01000011.1 GCF_009911645.1 Pseudoflavonifractor sp. 60 | reverse complement strand
TTCTCAAAGCTTTTCCGTGTCCAAGCTCTCGTTACCGGGCGGCAGGGTTCGGCTGATTGAGTGCTGTCAGAGCGAGGAAAAGTTTCTTTTTTGCTTTACAAAGAAAAGGGAGCGCCCTCTTCAAAGTTTTTCCAAGCCCAGGCTCTCGTTACCGGGCGGCAGGGTTCGGCTGATTGAGTGCTGTCAGAGCGAGGTAAAAGTTTCTTTTTTGCTTTACAAAGAAAAGGGAGCGCCCTCTTCAAAGTTTTTCCGAGTCCAGGCTCTCGTTACCGGGCGGCAGGGTTCGGCTGATTGAGTGCTGTCAGAGCGAGGTAAAAGTTTCTTTTTTGCTTACTTTTTTCTTTTCAAAGAAAAAAGTAAGTTAGACCATCAGGGAGCAGACCAGCTGGGCGTACTCGGAGGGGTCCTCCAGGGGCAAGCCGGCCAGCAGGAGGGCCTGGGCATAGAGCAGCTTGGAGTACTTGGACACGGTGTCCTTGTCCTCCGCCTCCACCGCCTTTTTCAGGGCGGCGAAGGGGGCGGAGTCGGCATTGAGCTCCAGGACCCGGTCGGCCTTCATCTGCTGGCCGCCCTCCACCTTGCTCATATACTTCTCCATCTCGATGGAGACGGGGCCGTCGGCGGACAGGCAGCAGGCGCCGGATTTCAGGATGGAAGAGATGCGCACCTCCTTCACCTGACCGCTCAGAGCCTCCTTCACCGCCTCCAGCACCGGCTTGCCGGCCTCGGCCTTCTCCTCTGCCTGCTTCTTCTCCTCCTCGCTCTGGGGCAGGGCGTCCTCCTCGGTGACTGACTTGAACTGTTTGCCGTCAATCTGGCCCAGACCCTTCATCACAAAGTCGTCCACGTCCTCGGTGCAGTACAGAATCTCGTAGCCCTTATCCAGAATGCGCTCCACCTGGGGCAGCTTGGCGATTTTTTCCACGCTTTCCCCGCAGGCGTAGTAGTAGTAGGGCTGATCCTCGGGCATCCGGTCCTTGTAGGCGGCCAGGGTGGTGTTCTTCCCCTCCTTGGAGGACCAGAACAGCAGCAGGTCCTGGAGCATCTCCTTGTGCTGGCCGTACTCCGACACCACGCCGTACTTCAGCTGAGAGCCGAAGGCTGTCCAGAATTTCTCGTACTTCTCCCGGTCCTCCTTCTGCATGGTGAGCAGCTCGTTCTTGATCTTCTTCTCCAGGGCGGAGGCGATGACCTTCAGCTGGCGGGTGTGCTGGAGGATCTCACGGCTGATGTTCAGGGAGAAATCGGCGGAGTCCACCACGCCCTTTACAAACCGGAAGTGGTCGGGGAGCAGGTCGGCGCACTTGTCCATAATCAGGACCCCGGAGGAGTAGAGCTGGAGGCCCTTCTGGTACTCCCGGGTGTAGAAGTCATAAGGAGTCTTCTCTGGGATGTAGAGCATGGCCTTGTAGGTCACCGCCCCCTCGGCGCTGGTGTGGATGACGGCCAGGGGGTCCTGCCAGTCGTTGAACTTCTCCTTGTAGAAAGCGTTGTACTCCTCCGGCTTCACCTGGGACTTGGGCCGCTGCCACAGGGGGACCATGGAGTTGAGGGTCTTCCACTCGGTGATGGTCTCCCACTCGGGCTTGTAGTCCTCAGGGGCGTCCTCCGGCTTCTCCTTCATCCGGTAGTCCTCCATCTCCATGGTGATGGGGTAGCGGATGTAATCGGAGTATTTTTTGATTAACTCCTGGAGTTTATGGGTCTCTAAATACTGGTCGTAGTTCTCATCGTCGGCGTTGGCCTTGATGTGCATAATAACGTCGGTGCCAGGGGCCTCTTTCTCGCACTGAGTGATCGTGTAGCCGTCGGCCCCGTCGGACTGCCACATCCAGGCCTGGTCGCTGCCCCAGGCCCGGGAGATGACCGTCACATGGTCGGCCACCATAAAGGCGGAGTAGAAGCCCACGCCGAACTGGCCGATGACATCAATCTCACCGGCCGCCTTGTCGTCCTCCGCCAGACCGGCCTTGAACTGGCCCGAGCCGCTGCGGGCGATGGTGCCCAGGTTGGACTCCAGGTCCTCCTTGCTCATGCCCACGCCGTTGTCGGATATGGTGAGCAGGCGGTCCTCCTTGTTGGGGATGATGGTGATTTTCAGGTCGCCGCGCTTCACCGTTACGCTGTCGTCGGTGAGGGACTGGTAGGCCAGCTTGTCCTCCGCGTCGCTGGCGTTGGAGATGAGCTCCCGCAGAAAAATTTCCTTGTGGGTGTAAATGGAGTTGACCATCAGGTCCAGCAGCCGCTTGGATTCCGCTTTGAATTGCTTCTTTGCCATAATTTTGATTCCTCCGTGTATATTAAATTTCTTTCATAACAGATTGATTAGCACTCAAATAACTTGAGTGCTAAAACTTATGATAGCGCACAGAGGGAGAAAAAGCAAGAGAGTTCACAAAATATTTACACTTTCTCTGAGCTGCTCCTTCAATTCGTAAAGCAGAGAAAAATTGTAGAACGGGCCGGGGTAGTTCCACCTTGTGATGCCGCAGGAGCGCACCAGCGGCGAAGCCGCTTGCCCCCTTTGGCAAAGGGGGCCCCTGAGCGAAGCGAGGGCGGGGGATTGTCCCTGGAAGCACTATCTTCTATCCCAGATTTCAAGTCGAAGCAGTGCCAGCAAATCAATCCCCACAGGCTTCGCCTCCGCCCCTTTTCAAAGGGGCCTGGCCCTGCTGGCGCAGGGCCATTAAGCGGCAGGCTAGGGTCGTCCCAACCCACAAAAGATACTTTACGAATTAAACTAATCTGCATATCTCCCCCTTGCATATTCTCCAAAAAGGCGATACAATAAAACAGAAAAGAGCGCGGGCCTTCCGCGCAGAACGGAGGAGCGTTTTATGATCGCAATCGCGTCTGACCACGGCGGCTACCAGCTGAAGGAGCACATCAAAGCCTATCTGGCCGCCAAGGGGATCACCTGTGAGGATTTCGGCACCGAGAGCACGGAGAGCTGCGACTACCCCGCTTTCGGCAAGGCGGCGGCCCAGGCGGTGGCGGACGGTCGCTGTGAGAAAGGGATTGTCATCTGCACCACCGGCATCGGCATCTCCATCTCGGCCAACAAGGTGAAGGGCATCCGCTGCGCCCTGTGCGGCGACGTGCTGTCCGCCGAGATGACCCGCCGCCACAACGACGCCAATATGCTGGCCATGGGGGCGGCCATTGTGGGCGCCATGACGGCGGAGCGCATTGTGGATGTGTTCCTGAGCACCGAGTTTGAGGGGGGCCGCCACCAGCGCCGGGTCAATTTGATGATGGAGATTGAAAAGGAATAAAAAATTGCCGCCCACCGGGCGGCAATTTTCATTATACCTCCATGATAACAGGCAGGATCATGGGGGAGCGCTTGGTTTTCTTGTACAGGTAGCCGGACAAATCGCCCTTGATGGCCCCCTTGATGGCGGACCAGTCGGTGGCATAGCGGGTATCCACGTGGCGCAGGGCCTCCACCGCCACCTGGCGCAGCTCCTCCAGCAGGCCCTCCGACTCCTTCACATAGACGAAGCCCCGGGTTATAATGTCCGGGCCGGAGAGCAGAGAGCCGTCCTCCCCGGACATGGACAGCACCACCACAATGACGCCGTCCTCCGCCAGATGCCGCCGGTCCCGCAGGACCACGCTGCCCACGTCGCCCACGCCGTAGCCGTCCACAAAGACCTGCCCGGCGGTGACCGTCCCCGCCAGCTTGGCGGAGTTGTGGGTGAACTCCATGACCCGGCCAATGTCGCTGATGAGGATGTGGTTGGCCTCCATGCCCATCTGCCGGGCCAGCTTGGCGTGGATCTGGAGCATCCGCTGCTCCCCGTGGAGGGGGATGAAGAATTTGGGCTTGACCAGGGCGTGGACGATTTTCAGCTCCTCCTGGCAGGCGTGGCCCGAGACGTGGAGGGCCAGGTCCCGCTCGTTCATCACCTCGACCCCTTTGCGGTAGAGCTCGTTGACCACGTTGCCGATGGCGTTCTCGTTGCCCGGGATGGCGGAGGCGGAGATGATGACCCGGTCCCCGGGGAGCAGGTCCACCTGGCGGTGGGTGTTGAAGGCCATGCGGGTGAGGGCGGACATGGTCTCCCCCTGGCTGCCGGTGGTGATGATGCACACCCGGTTCTTGGGCAGGGATTTAATGTGGTTCAGGTCCATAAGGATGCCGCTGGGAATGTTCATATAGCCCAGCTCGGCGGACACCTTCATCACGTTCTCCATGGACCGGCCGGTGACCGCCACCTTCCGCCCATAGCGGGCGGCCACGTCGATGACCTGCTGGATGCGGTCCACGTTGGAGGCGAAGGTGGTAACAATAATCCGCTCCTCACACCCCCGGAACAGCGCGTCGAAGGAGGCCCCCACGCTGCGCTCGGAGCGGGTGTAGCCGGAGCGCTCCACGTTGGTGGAGTCGGCCAGCAGAGCCAGGACCCCCTCCTTGCCCAGCTCGCCCAGGCGGGCCAAATCCATCATGCCCCCCTGAATGGGGGTCGCGTCAATTTTAAAGTCGCCGGTGTGGACGCAGACCCCCACCGGGCACTTGATGGCGAAGGCCACCGCGTCGGCGATGGAGTGGTTCACATGGATGAACTCCACGCTGAATCGGCCCGCCTTCACGGTCTGCCCCGCCTCGCAGGTGATGAGCTTGGTCCGGTCCAGCAGCCGGTGCTCCTCCAGCTTCAGTTTGATAAGGCCCGCAGACATACGGGTCGCGTAGATGGGGGCGTTGATGGACCGCAGCACGTAGGGCAGGGCCCCGATGTGGTCCTCGTGGCCATGGGTTATGAAGATGCCCCGGATCTTGTTCTGGTTTTTAATCAGGTAGCTTACGTCGGGGATGACCACGTCGATGCCGTACATGTCGTCGTCGGGAAAGCCCATGCCGCAGTCCACCACAATGATGTCGCCGCCGTACTCGTAGACGGTGAGGTTTTTGCCGATTTCGTTAAGACCGCCCAGGGAAATAATTTTCAGTTTTTCTGCCATATTAACTCCTTTGCTGTTTCCTCCAGCCCCTTCATCGGGGCCGGGGTGTGGATGGATTGACTGATGTATCGCAGAAAAAGCCGTAGAAAACAGGCCGCGGACACAGCACGGCAACCAGACGAAGGACTGCCCCGCTCCGGCCCTGCCTCGCCGGTTTGGGTGCGCGCTCCCTTCGTCTTCCCGTCAATTTCTGCCTTGGTCCGCAGCCCGTCCCCGCCTGTCCTACGGTTGGGCGCTGCGGAATCTATTTAGACGCCGGGGCGGGAGAGGTCCCCCAGCCCCATCCGGCGTTTAAATCAATGGGCTCCAATCTCCAAACGCTCCCTCTCAGCGGGGAACTGGAAAAATTGGAATAGCTGCTCTTAGTTTACCACACATTTCCACAAAAGTATACTATGCTTTTGTGAAAAACAAAAGCACCCTTAATTGTCTCCCTCTTGGGCACATTGTTCAGAAATGGCCTGGTCAAGCTCCGCTGTCCGGCCCGCGTAGAAGTCGCACAGCTCGGCGGCCAGCTCCAGGTCGGGGCCCTCGGCGGTGATGCGAAGGGCGGAGCGCCGGGCGATGGGGGTCAGGTAGACCCAGCCGCTGCCGGTGCGCAGGCGCAGGCCCTCCCCCTGGGGCTGGCGGGCGCTCTCCCGGGCCAGGGCCTGCATGACCCGGCCCCGGTCGGAGCTGAGGGGTACCTCCCTGCGCCAGGAGGAGAACCGGGGAGTCTTGGACACCAGGGTCTCCAGCTTCTGTCCGGAAATGGCCATCCGGGCGCAGATGCGGGCGGCGGCGGCGGGGGCCTGACGCAGCCAGGGTTGAGCGGCGTAGAGAGTCCGGGCCTGGTCCCCGTCCCGGTCCAGCCGGAGTATGGTGCCGCCGTAGCCTGCGGCCACCAGCTCCACCGCCGCGCTGGCCCCGGCGGGGACCGCCGCCTTGCCGCAGCCGTTTTCCATCTCAATGAGTACCGCCAGGGCCAGCAGCTGTCCGGCGTCCACCACCGCCCCCCGCTCGTCCTGGGCGGTGAGGGAGAATCCTCCCCGCTGGCTCTGGAAGGCCACAATGCCGGGCCGCCAGACCTCCTCCAGCTTGCAGCCCATGGCGGACAGCACCGCCCGGAGGGCCCGGTCCTCGGGGGTCGCCGTCCCCACCGCGGCGGTCACTTTCCGCAGGGCGGGGCGGTGGAGGCTGGCCAGCTGGGCGGTGTGCCTGGCCCACTGCTCCGGTGTAAGCTCCATCCGGCGCAGCCGGCCCACCTTGTCTCCACGGGTCCGCCGCAGCTCCCCCTGGAGCAGGGCCTGTTCCAGCTTCCGCTCCCGGGCTCGGCCCAGGGGCAGGCCGTCCTTGTCAAAGAGGTGGAGGTAGATGGTTTTGCCGCACTCCTCCACAAAGAGGGAGACGGGCAGGCCCAGCTGAGCCGCCGCCCCCGCCCCCTGTACCGGACTGTCCAGGGAGTGGGTCAGCACGTCGCCCCCCGCGGCGGCAATCCCGGCGGCGGCGGCCCGGGCCAGCATCCCGGCACCGGGGACGGAGGAGCAGCCCAGCCCCACCGGTCCCTCCTGGCCCAGAATACTGCCCAGAGCCAGCAGCGCCTCGGGGCCCATGTCCTCCCCCAGCACGCCCCGGATGGTTCCGCTGTCCCCGAAGCGCAGGGCCCCCTTCTGGCTCCCGCTGGTGATGGACCGGGCCAGACGGCAGCCGGCGGGGGCGGTCTGTCCGGGCCAGAGGCGCACCCGCTCCAGCAGGGTGCTCCCCTCCTCCGCCAGGGCGTTTTCCCCCAGCACCGCCCCCTCGTTGAGGACGGCCCCCTTCCGGGCGGAGGAATTTTTGCACAGAATGGCGCCGTACAGGGTTGTGCGGTCGCCGGCGGAGGCGTTTTCCAGCAGGATGGACCGCTGGACCATGGCCCGGTCCCCTACCTGCGCCCCCCGGTCCAGCACCGTGTGGGGACCGATGAGACAGCCCTGTCCCAACTCCACCCCTTCGGAGATCCAGCAGGGGGGCACCAGGTTCAGTCCCTGGGGGAGGGGCTGGGCGGACCAGACCCCACCCTCACGCTTGGGCAGGCCCATGTCCAGCTTTACCTTGCCGGACAGAGCGTCACAGGCGCAGTCCAGATAGGCCTGGCAGTCCCCCATGTCCCGCCAGTAGCCCTCCAGGGGCAGGCCGAAGAGGGGGGCGCCCTCCCGGAGCATGGCGGGGAACAGGTCCTTGCCGAAGTCCCAGGCCGTCCCCTGGGGGACCCGGTCCATGGCGGCGGGGGAGAGAATATAGATGCCGGTGTTGATCTGGTCGGTGAACACCTGGCCCCACCCCGGCTTCTCCACAAAGCGCTCCACCCGGCCGTCCTGCCCGGTGAGCACCAGGCCGTACTCCAGAGGCGTCTGGTGGTGGTACAGCCCCAGCGTGGCCTGGGCCCCCCGCTCCCGGTGGAACTGCATCAGGGCGGTCAGGTCCAGGTCGCAGACACAGTCCCCGCTGATGACCAGAAAGTCCTCGTCCCCCAGCTGGTTCATGCAGCTTTTTACGCTGCCTGCCGTCCCCAGAGGTTCCTCCTCGGTGAACCAGGTCAGCCGCACCCCCAGCCGTTCCCCGCTGCCGAAATAGTCCATGATGGACTGGGGCTTGTAGCACAGGGTTACGCACAGCTCGGTGACGCCGTGGGATCTCAGCAGATTGATAATGTGCTCCATCACCGGCCTGCCCAGCAGAGAGGTCATGGGCTTGGGACTGCCCAGAGACAGAGGCCGCAGCCGGGTCCCCTCACCGCCCGCCATTATGACCGCTTTCATTTGCTTCGCCATCCTTCCGTTGCTTCATGACGGTTAGTATGGCTGGAATTGGACGTTTCAACACTAGACCGGAGCGGGAATATTTGGAACTGACGGGTTTGCCGCCTTGTATTTTCTGTCGGTCGCAGCAGGTATAGCCAGCCACTATGTCTGCAAGTGGCTTGACCGGCGCCGCAAGGGACAGTAAGCCCAGCAAAAATTTGACCCCCAGAGAGTCGCCGCTCTCTGGGGGTCAGCCTTTTGTGAGTGCCGTGTACGGTTCACTTAGCTTCTTAGCCGTACCTATTATACCACGGTACCGCCAGATATGCAAGCGTAAAATGGGCCGCAATCCACACCGGGCGGAATTGCCAGCGGCTCAACAGTCTAAAATCCGCCATTATATTTCTTTTGGACTCTTGCAATCACAGCAAAGGATATCGCCATTCCGAGAAACAAAACGCTGACCGCAGCGGTCGCAACAGAGGGGCTTTCGCCCAACAAAGCGACGATACCGCTTAAAATCAGTGAGGCGGCGAGGACAAATAATCCTTTCGAAAAGGATTTTCCGTAGGCACTCCTGTCCGCCTCGCTCACGTGTGTCTGATGATAAGCGTGGATTAAACTGGTATTTCCTTTGTATATAACAGCCGCAAGGACAACGAACAGGACAGCGGCTGCAAACATCAATACCGAATAGATTATCATAACAACACCCCCTATAATCCCATACTATACCACAAATTTGAGCCATTTTCAAGGCTCTTCCCTGCAACGGCGGAGATATTCAGAAAAACGGGACAGAAATTTCCCTCTGTCAAAAAGAAGGATTGCCTTTCCCGCACTCAGGCACTATACTATTCTTACATCCGAAACAGGAGGGATCTTATGGAGATCAAGCCGGGCCGGTACCGCCACTTTAAGGGGAAGGAATACGAGGTGATGGGGTTGCCGTCCACTCGGAGACCCTGGAGCCCATGGTGGTCTACCGGGCGCTGTACGGGGAGGGCGGCCTGTGGGTACGTCCCGCCGCCATGTGGAGCGAGCAGGTGGAGCGGGAGGGCTATTCCGGGCCCAGATTCACCGTTCTGGGGGAGGTCTGACCGTGCTGGATTTGGGCCGTCTGGACCCCTACGTGCTGTGGGTCCTGAACAAGGGGGGCTGGACTCCGGGGCGGGTCTTCCCCCGGGCGGACGCCTGGATGGAGGAGATCCAGCGGCTGGGCTTCCCCGGCTTCGACTATGCCGGGCAGGTGCTGCGCTCCCTGGGCGGACTGGGGTTTCTGGAGTACGCCCCCAGGACCTATGAGGGGATGGTGCAGTCCTGGCGGGACCAGGGCCTGCCCCCGGAGCGCTGGCCGAAAGCCGCCGGGATACGGGAGAGCTGTCAAGCCGCCCTGGCCGCCCTCCAAAATTTGGCTCTGGAGGCGGAGCGCTATACAGGGGCCACCTTCACCTTCCAGGCTCTGACCGCGGCGCGGGATGTGGAGATTGTGCTGGATTTGGACCTGGCCCGGACGGTCATCGGGAAGGCGATCTTCCCCATCGGGACGGTGGAGCCGGACGGCCTGGTCTTCGCGGCCCCGGACCACAGCGTCTACGTGCTGTTCAACGACGGCATTTTTTTCAGCGGCGGCTGTGTGGAGGAATTTCTGCATATTCTCTTTCTGCGGGGTCGCCGCCCCCAGAACATCTATCATCTTAACGGACAGGAGAACATACTATGAATATTCAAATTTTCGGCAGGAGCAAGTGTTTTGACACCAAAAAGGCGGAGCGGTGGTTTAAGGAGCGACGGATCAAGTTCCAGGCGGTGGACCTGAAGAAGCAGGGCATGAGCCTGGGGGAGCTGACCAGCGTGAAGAACGCGGTGGGGTTGGAGGCCATAGTGGAGCCCAAGCACCCGGACGCGGTACTGGTGTCCTATCTGGCCTCGGACCAGGCCAAGCTGGAGAAGCTCTTTGAGGACCCCTCCCTGCTGCGGACTCCGGTGGTCCGCAACGGCAGGCAGGCCACGGTGGGCTTTTGTCCCGAGGTGTGGGAGGGGTGGCAGTAGTCCGTTTTATGGGACAACAAAATTGCCACTCTGAGGTGTGAAACCCGGAAAGGAGGAGGATTTCATGGCCAAGAGCGCCAATCAAAAGACCAAGCTGCTCCATCTCCACCATATGCTGTTGCGGCAGACCGACGAGGACCACCCCCTCACGGTGGCCCAGCTCATTGAGGGGCTGGCCCGGCAGGATATCAAGGCCGAGCGCAAAAGCATCTACGACGACCTGGAGGCTCTGCGCCTGTTCGGGCTGGACGTGCAGTGCCGCAAGGGGAAAACGCCCGGCTGGTTTGTGGGGGAGCGGGAATTTGAGCTGCCCGAGGTGAAGCTGCTCATGGACGCGGTGCAGTCCTCCCGCTTCATAACCCAGAAGAAGAGCGACGTCCTCATCCGCAAGCTGGAAAATCTGGCCAGCGTCCACCAGGCCAGCCAGCTCCAGCGGCAGGTGTACGTCTCGGGGCGGATCAAGGTGATGAACGAGAGCATTTACTACAACGTGGATAAGCTCCACGCCGCCATTGCCGGGCAGAAGGCCATTACCTTCAAGTATTTTGACTATGATATCAGCCGGAAAAAGGTGTTCCGCCAGGAGGGGAAGCGGTATGTGGTCTCCCCCTACGGGCTGATTTGGAACAGCGAGAACTACTACATGGTGGCCTTTGACCACAACCACCAGGAGATGCGCCACTACCGGGTTGACAAAATGGCCGAGATCGTGGTCACCAGCCTGAACCGGGAGGGGCGGGACCAGTATCCGGACTTCCATCTGGCGGAGTACGGCCAGAAGCACTTCGGCATGTACCGGGGCCAGGAGATGAAGGTGACCCTCCGGGGGCGGCGGGACAAGGCCAGCCTGGTGTGGGACCGGTTCGGCCAGGACGTGATTATGGTGCCCGACGGGGAGGAGCACTTCACCGTGACCCTGCCGGTGGTCATCAGCCCCCAGTTCTTCGGCTGGCTGCTGGGGCTGGACGGCAGCATCACTCTGGCGGGCCCCAAGGAGGCCGTGGCCGCCTACCGCCGCCGGCTGTCCGCAACTCTGGAGGCGCTGCCGTGAGGGGAGATAAAATTTTTAAATTCAGTGGTATTTTTCCCGACAGTATGATATGATAGAGATGCGAGAGAACAGCCACGGAACTTGAAAGGAGGCGCTGCTGGTATGACAGCATTTTGGCTTATCGCGTTCATAGCCCTTGTGGCGGGCGAGGCCGCTACCGTGGGGCTGGTGTGTATCTGGTTTGCCGCAGGGGCGGCGGGCGGATTTGTGACTGCCGTTCTGGGCGGTCCCTTCTGGCTCCAGCTGGTCGTCTTCGCGGCGGTGTCCGCGCTGACTCTGGCGCTGGTGCGGCCTGCGGCGTCCCGGTTCGCCCACCCCCGGCGGTCCCCCACCAACGCCGACCGGGTGATTGGCCAGGTGGCCTCCGTCACCGAGACCATCGACAACGAGGCCGCCGCCGGCCAAGTCAGCGTGCTGGGCCAAATCTGGACCGCCCGCAGCCAGCTGGGTGTTGTCATTCCCAAGGGAAGTCAGGTGATTGTGAAGCGCATTGAGGGTGTGAAGGTATTTGTAGAGACTGTGTAACAGTGGAAAGGAGAGCATTCCATGGAAATTTTGAAGATCGTTGTGCCAGTTGTGGTATTTGTGTTTGTACTGCTGGTTATCTTCGGCTCCTGCGTCAGGATTGTGCCCCAGTCCCGGGCCTATGTGATAACCCGCCTGGGCCGCTTCCTGACGGTGTGGGACGAGGGCCTGAAGTTCAAGGTGCCCTTTATCGACCGGGTTGTGAAAAACGTCTCCCTGAAGGAGCAGGTGGTGGACTTCGCCCCCCAGCCGGTGATTACCAAGGACAACGTGACCATGCAGATCGACACCGTGGTCTACTTCCAGATCACCGACCCCAAGCTGTACACCTACGGCGTGGAAAACCCCATGTCCGCCATTGAGAACTACACCGCCACCACTCTGCGCAACATCATCGGCGAGCTGGAGCTGGACCAGACCCTCACCAGCCGGGACCACATCAACACCAAAATGCGCGCCCTCCTGGACGAGGCCACCGACCCCTGGGGCATTAAGGTCAATCGTGTTGAGCTGAAAAACATTATGCCCCCCCGGGACATCCAGGAGTCCATGGAGAAGCAGATGCGGGCCGAGCGGGAGCGCCGTGAGGCCATCCTCCAGGCCGAGGGCCAGAAGCAGTCCCAGATCCTGGTAGCCGAGGGCGAGAAGCAGGCCGCCATCCTCCGGGCCGACGCCGCCAAGCAGGCCGCCATCCTCCAGGCCGAGGGCGCCAAGCAGGCCAAAATCCTGGAGGCGGAAGCGGAGGCCGAGGCCATTTTGAAGGTCCAGCAGGCCACCGCCGATGCCATTCGCCTCATCAACCAGGCCGCCCCCGGACAGGGCGTACTCACCATCAAGGCGCTGGAGGCATTCCAGGCTGCCGCCAACGGCAAGGCCACTAAGATCATCATCCCCAGCGAGCTCCAGGGTATTGCCGGTCTGGCCGCCGCCGCCAAGACCGTCTTCGACACCGAGGACCCCAAGGCGACGATTACAAAAACTGTGCCCAAGCAATGAGGACGCTGAAACGTACGGATATGCAGGAGAATGCCAGACTGATCCTGGGACTCAGGTACAAGGGTTGGACCGATACTGAAATAGCGGACTTTCTTCTTTGGATTGAATCAGGGGAAGAGCAGTACAGACCCAAGGGCAAAGAGGAACAGTAAAAAGGCGGGGCCGGGGAATTTCTCCGGCCCTTTTTCCAATGCACCCCCGCCCGAAGGGCGGGAACCGTAAAAATCTCAAAAGGGGGCACTTCTATGGCGGTGCGCAGCGTACCAGTGAAGGGGAAACTGGTGAAGATGATGGAGGCCAATTTTCCCGCGTTTCACTTTGCCAGTGAGTCCGGCAGGACCTACGGCTTTGTCCGGGAGGGGCCGGGACGGTGGTACAGCTATCTGCCCATCAACCGGTATTTTGAGGACGGCAAGGGGGACCTGTCCATCAACTGGTATCTGATTGGGGGCGGATATGTCCCGGACTGGTACGAGTGGGCCGGGAGCTACCACACCCCCTGGCGGGTTCTAGCCTGGCCCCGGGAGCAGCAGCCCGACCCGGCGGAGCCGCCCAGCCTGCTTGCCTCTCCTGGACCGATGGCGTCCATCCGCTATCAGACGGGGCCCCAGAAACAGCTGGACCAAGCCCTGGAGGTGCTGCGGGACAAGCTGGAGCGCTACGCCCTCCCCGCTATGGAGCGGCCCTTGTGTCCGGCGGAGGAGCGGCGGCTCCAGCGGTGGCGTCTGCTGGCGGAGCACATCCTGCCCCAGCTGGAGGAGATGGAGCTGCGGGACCCAGAGACTCTGGCGGAGGTGAAGGACTGGCAGAAGCGGACTGCCCGGCGCTGGAGGGGCGGCATCGATGAGAACGTGCCCCCTGTGATGACGGGCTGGCGGGAGGAGATCGCCTCGATGCCCGGCTTCGCGGAGGAGTGGGACATTTCTCCCATTTTGCGGGAGTGGGTGTTCAACTGGTTCACCCACGCCTTTTACCTGCGTCCATAACAAATTTTTCATGGCAACTTTCCCTGCGCGCCGCACATACTGACAACAAATGTGTCAAGGAGGCGGCAGGCGGATGAACAAGCGGTGCGCCATGTTTTTGGGCCTTTTGGCTCTGATTTTGATTTTTCCTGCTCCGGAGCAGTCCCTTCCAGCGGACGGGCCGGCGGAAGTGACGGTGGACACGCCGCCCCTGGTGGCCCTCACCTTTGACGACGGACCCCGCTCCTCCACCACCGGTCCTCTGCTGGACGGGCTGGAGCTGCGGGAGGTGCCCGCCACCTTCTTCCTGGTGGGCAGCCGCATTGCCGGCAACGAGGACCTGGTCCGCCGTATGGCCGCAGAGGGGCACCAGGTGGGCGTCCACACCTTCGACCACGTGATGCTGAAGGGGCTGTCCCGGCAGGAGTTCGACCGCCAGCTCAGCCAGACCCGGGCGTGCATTGTGGACCTGCTGGGCGAGGGGGAGTACTGGCTCCGGCCCCCCTACGGTCTGCTGGACGATCACGCCAGGCAGTGGTGCGGCAGTCCGCTGATTTTGTGGTCGGTGGACCCGGAGGACTGGAAGGACGAGAACGTGGACCGCATTGTGGCCGCCGTGGTCAATCAGGTCTCCGACGGGGATATTATCCTGATGCACGACCTGTTTTCCACCTCGGTGGAGGCGGCTTTGCGGGTTGTGGACGAGCTGCTGGAGCGGGGCTACTGCTTTGTCACGGTGGAGCAGCTGCTGGAGGAGCGGGGGGTGACCCCGGAGGCGGGAGTTCACTACCGCCGGGCTCCCGGAGAAAATTAAATTTATTTCCCAAAAACGATTGTAATTTTTTCCGCAATCATGTAAACTAAGGGCAGCAGCCTGATATGTGAGGAGGACCCCATGATGAAAGTTGCCCGTTTTGTCCTGAAGATCGTCGCGCTGTCCCTGGCCGCCGCCGCCGCTGTGTGCGCGGTGATTGCCTACTGGGACGGCCTGACCGACCTGTACGACAGCGCCAAAGGCAAGCTGAAGCGTAGCTCCTGCGCCTCCGAGTACGACGACTACGAGGAGTAAAGGAAACCGCCGGCTGTTGGCCGGCGGTTTTTTTGCTATTGGGGCCGGCGGTACCACTGGAGGCGGGCGGTGTCCCCGGTCTGCCGCAGGATCAGCAGCGTGAGGGCGGCGTCGAAGACCAGGGCGGCCAGAGAGACGGCGCTCACCGGGGCGGGAATGCGGGCCAGCCAGGGGAGGAGCGCCGGGTTGACTCCATACACCAGCACCAGGGACAGCACCCCCCAGGCCAGGGAGAAGGGCAGGCACACCCGCCCGTGGAGGTTCCCCGGCAGACCGCTGTAGTCCCAGAAGGAGACCCCCAGGACCCGCTGGTGGTACACCGCGTCAAAGTACTCCGCCGCCGTGGCGGTGACGCCCCCCAGCAGAAACAGGGCCCAGGGCCAGGCCTGTACCCAGGGGGGCAATAGCAAAATGAGACAGGCCCCCAGACCGTATACCGGGCAGATGGGCAGCACCAGCAGGCCCTTTCGGTGGGAACGGGTCCCCGCCAGCCAGGAAAACAGTACCTCCAGCACAAAACCGGCGAAGCTGTACAGAAAAAAACTCCAGAACCAGATCAAGCGATCCCTCCTTTTTCCTCTGCTAGGGTGTGAAATCGGAGGAATTTTATCCGCCGTTTCCGTTTACAATCCGAAGGGCCTGTGATAGAATGGGAAGACTTGAAAGCAAAAGGAGATACCTGACGTGCCCTACCACTTTTTCCCCATGATCTCCCGAATGCGGTACATCAACCGCTGGGGCCTGATGCGCAATACCCGCCTGGAGAACATCCAGGAGCACTCCCACCAGGTGGCCGTTCTGGCCCACGCCCTGGCCGTGATCGAAAACCGGTATTTCGGCGGGCAGACCGACCCGGGGGCGGCGGCGGTGGCGGCCCTGTACCACGACGCCAGCGAAATTTTGACCGGCGATATGCCGACCCCCATCAAGTACGACAATCCGGACATTCAGAGCGCCTACAAGGACGTGGAGGCGGTGGCGGAGAGAAAGCTGCTGTCCATGCTCCCGCCGGACCTGCGGGGGGACTTTGAGGAGGCGGTCACCATCCCAGACCCCCACATCCGCGCCCTGGTGAAGGCGGCGGACAAGCTGTCGGCCTATCTCAAGTGTGTGGAGGAGCTGAAGGCGGGCAACACCGAGTTCAAAAAGGCCAAGGAACAGACCTACGCCGCCCTGTGCCAGAATCCCGTCCCCGCGCTGCGGTACTTTATGGACCACTTCCTGGAGGGCTTCGAGCTGACCCTGGACGAGCTGAACTGACTGGGGCGTCCCCGTACCATTTGACAACAGAAAGGAAAAGGATTATGAAAGCCATTGTCACTGTCATCGGCAGGGACCGGGTGGGCATCACCGCCTGTGTCTGTTCCCTGCTGGCCCAGCACAATATCAACATTCTGGACATCTCTCAGACCGTTTTGCAGGAGTTTTTTACCATGGTCATGCTGGTGGACACCGCCGCCTGCGAGAAGTCCATCGGGGATATGGCTGACATTCTGGAGCAGGCCGGAAAAGAACAGGAGCTGTCCATCCGTATCCAGCGGGAGGACATTTTCAACGCCATGCACCGCATTTAAGGGGTGAATCCTATGCTCAACCAACACGAAATCATGCAGACCATCCAGATGATCGACCAGCAGCATCTGGACGTGCGCACCATCACCATGGGCATCTCCCTGCTCTCCTGCGCCCACAGCGACGTGGAGACCGCCTGTACCAAGGTTTACGATAAGATAACCCGCTACGCGGAACAGCTGGTGGCCACCGGCCAGGCCATTGAGAAGGAGTTCGGCATTCCCATTGTGAACAAGCGCATCTCCGTGACTCCCATCGCCCTGGTGGCGGCGGCGGCGGAGACGGACAGCTATGTTCCCTTCGCCCAGGCTCTGGACCGGGCGGCCAAGACCTGCGGCGTGAACTTTATCGGCGGCTTCTCCGCGCTGGTGCAGAAGGGGATGACCAACGCCGACCGCGTCCTCATCCGCTCCATTCCCGAGGCGCTGGCCTCCACCGACATTGTCTGCGCCAGCGTCAATGTGGGCTCCACCAGGGCGGGCATCGACATGGACGCGGTGGCTATGATGGGGCGGACCATCAAGGAGCTGGCGGAGAAAACCGCCGGTCAGGGGGGCTTCGGCTGCGCCAAGCTGGTGGTATTCTGCAACGCGGTGGAGGACAACCCCTTTATGGCGGGGGCCTTCCACGGGACCGGCGAGCCGGAGAAGGTCATCAACGTGGGGGTCTCCGGCCCTGGCGTGGTGTACCATGCCCTTCAGGACGTGAAGGGTCAGCCCTTCGATGTGGTGGCCGAGACGGTGAAGAAGACCGCTTTCCGCATCACCCGCATGGGCCAACTGGTGGCCCAGGAGGCCAGCCGCCGCCTGGATACCCCATTTGGCATTGTGGACCTGTCTCTGGCCCCCACCCCCGCCGTGGGGGACAGCGTGGCCCGGATTTTGGAGGAGATGGGCCTGGAGGTGTGCGGGACCCACGGCACCACCGCCGCCCTGGCCCTGCTCAACGACGCGGTGAAGAAGGGGGGCGTGATGGCCTCCTCCCATGTGGGCGGGCTTTCCGGGGCCTTTATCCCCGTCAGCGAGGACGAGGGCATGATTGCCGCCGCCCGGTCCGGGGCCCTGACTCTGGACAAGCTGGAGGCCATGACCTGTGTGTGCTCCGTGGGCCTGGACATGATTGCCGTCCCCGGGGACACCCCTGCCGAGACCATCTCTGCCATTATCGCCGACGAGGCGGCCATTGGAATGGTCAACTCCAAGACCACCGCTGTCCGCATCATCCCCGCCCCCGGCTGCGGCGTGGGGGATACGGTGGAGTTTGGCGGACTGCTGGGCTCTGCGCCGGTCCAGCCGGTCCACCCCTTCTCCGCCAGGGAGTTCGTGGACCGGGGCGGCCGCATTCCCGCCCCCATGCAGAGCCTGAAAAACTGAAATCGGATACAGGGCCGTCCTCCGGGGCGGCTCTTTTTTTTGAACATTTGCAGCAATTGGGGGGGGTCAAACGTCTATATCAGTGAAAGGAGGTGGCCCCCATGTCCCGAACATCCAACCGGCCGGTGGATTGGGAGAACCTTGTGACACAAAATGAAAATCGTCTGTACCGGGCCGCCCTGGCCATCCTGGGGGACCCCCACGAGGCGGAGGACGCCGTGCAGGATGCCTTTGTCCGTTTTTTGGAAAAGGCTCCGGAGCAGCTGGACAGCCCCGCCGCCTGGCTCATGCGGGTCCTGGTAAACGGCTGCAAGAGCCGCCTGCGGCTGAGCTGGCGGAGGACCGGCCCTCTGCCGGAGACCCTGCCCGCCCCCGGCCCCGAGGAGCTGGAGGAGCTGGAAGAGCTGTTCTCCCTGCCTCCGGAGGACCGGGCGGTCATCCACCTGTACTACTACGAGGGCTATTCCACCGGGGAGATCGCTCAGATGCTGCGGCAGTGCCCGGGCACAGTGCGCTCCCGCCTCTCCCGGGCGAGGGAGAAATTGCGGAAGCTGCTGGATGTGCAGGGCGGGCCGTCCTGACAGGGCATTCCCCGCCGTTTTGCAACTAAAAGGAGTATTTTTATGGAATCTTACAAATCGTATCTGGACCGGCAGGAAATTTCCCCTAGGGTCCATGAGGCGCTCTTGCATTTGGAACGCGCCAAACCCAGCCGCTCCTGGAGAACCCGCGGGGCCCTGGCCGCCTGCGCGGCGCTGATTCTGGGAATTGGGGTGTGGAGGCTCACTCCTCCGCCGGTCTCCTCCGGCGGTCAGGCCCCATCAGTCAGCGCCTCGGCTTCGGAGGACAGTCCCCCTCCCGGCGGCACCAGCTATTTGGGCGACTGGGAGTCCGGCTTTGTGGTGAACGGTCCCGCGGAGAGGGGCAAGCTGATGTTTCCCATGATCCCCGCCATCGACTACCGGGATATTACCGGTCAGCCCGATGCAGCGGCCAGCCGGATCTACGCCCCGGGAAGCTTCACGGTGGACCTGACCAAGGAGGATATTCAGACCATCTTCTGGGGGCCGGAGGGCAAGCCCCAGGCGGACCAATCCAAGACGGAGCAGGGGGACCTGCCCTGGATGCTGTTCTGGGAGGGCTATTTTCTCCACGGCTATGCCTGGTACGACGGCCAGGGAGGGCTGATGGAGCTGACCCTCTACGGTGAACAGGGCCGGGCCTCCTTCACGCTGGAGCTGCGCCTGGGGGCTCTTCCCTTCACCTGCTGTATCGACCTGAACCGGGGGGACCAGCTCAGCCAGTTCAACGGGGTCTCGGTGGCCGGCTGGAGCCAAGTGTACGACCGGGACGGGGACGGCCAGACCGACTATATCTGCGGCAGCGAGTTTATGGCAGAAAACAATATCGGCGTCCGCTTTGTCAACCAGAACAGCGCCATGCAGGCGGAATACGTCCCAGGCGGGGATATGGAGCTGGGAGGCGCCCAGACCTTCAACAGCCTGTTTGTCCGCCAGGCTCTTACCGGCGGGCTGTACCTGGACCATCTGAGCACTGCGGAGCAGGTCCCGGCGTGGCGGGAGGAGGAGTTTTCCTCTCTGGAGCAGGCCCGGCAGGAGGAGGAGTTTGCCCCCTATCTGCCTACGGCGGAGCCGGAGGGCTACCGCGCCTACGCCGGAAACAAGGAGTTCTATGGCCGGCTCAGCTATCAGGAGGGCAGAAAAAACACCCTCTTTGTCTGGTGGAGCCAGGGCTATGACGATGTGGAGGTGGGCGTGTACCGGGATGGGTACTACCGCTATCATCTGGCGGACCCCGCCCGGCCGGAGACTTATGATTTGAGGCTCTACTCCATCCCCTGGTGCGACAGCGTGCCGGAGGAGTATTGGGAGACGGTAAACTCCCCCGCCTTCCGGGCGGAGGATATGTCCCTGGATATCGTGGAGGCCCGGGGCCGGGAGAAGGACACCGGCGGGCTCCGCTTCGACTTCGACGTCCTCCACCCCGACGGGACGGTGGTCTCCTACCGCTGCGACGGCCTCACCGCCGGGCAGGTGTGGGAGCTGGTGGAGGAGACATTGGCCCGGTAACACCATTTTGGACCGAAGACATGATTGAATTCATGAGGGCGCAGGAGCAATTGCTCTTGCGCCTTGCCTCATTCGGTGATAAAATGTCGAAAAAGCTCGAAAGTAGGCACAACGGACGAAAAGGGGGATACAAGACTGTGAGCAATGAGGAGCTGGCGGAAAAGGCCCGGGGTGGAGATCATGAGGCGATGATGTCCCTGTGGTATCAGGTGGAGCGGCTGGTTCATAAGAATGCAGCCCGCTGGGCGGCCTATGGCAGCGGCGGTGTGACGGTGGCGGATCTTCGCCAGAGCGGGTTTATCGCCATGATGCGGGCGGTGGAGAACTTCGACCCGGGCCGAGGGAAATTTACGACCCATCTGGGGACCTACCTCCTGGCGGAGTTTTCACTGGCCACAAACCAGCAGAGTGCGCGGACCCGGCGGGACCCCCTTCACAGCGCGGTCAGCCTGGATATGCCCCTGGGAGAGGAGGAGGATTTCCGCCTGCGGGACATTTTGCCGGACCTGACGGCAGAGGGGGAGATTTTGGATGTGGACGAGCAGGACTGGCACGAGCACCTCAGCGCCAGTATGGAGGAGGCCCTGGCGACCCTGACAGAGGGGGAGCGGCGGGCGATTTATGGCCGGTACTATCAGGGGCTGACGGTAAACGCCATTGCCGCCGCCGAGGGGACCAACAGAGCCGTTGTGCTCCGATGGATGCAGCAGGGGATGAGCCGTCTGCGCCGCCCCGCCTGCGCCAAGACACTGCGGAAATATCTGTAGGTCTGGAATCCCCCGCGCTCCAGGGGATATGGGCCGCGGGGGCAAATCTTAATTTTTTATGAATTGCGGATTTCACCTCTTGCTGTTTTCAGTCGAATTGAGTATACTTGGAAGGAATGATTGGGCCAGGAGGAAAATTCCGTGGAAGAGAGATATATCAATATGCGCCGGCGCCGGTCAGAGGAGCTGGAGGACGACTGGGACGAGCCGCCCCGCCGCACTCCCCCCTCCCGAAAGGCCCCCTCCCACAGGCGGGGTCGCAATGCGGCGGTATCGGTGCTGATGGGTTTTTATAAGCTTCTGGTGGTGGTCTCGGTTGTCATCGTGGCGGGCTACGTGGGCTTTCGGGTGATGGTCAAGCCCCCCGAACAGGCGGGCGCTGTCCCTCCCGCGCAGGCGGGGAACAAGACGAACCCCAGCACCGGGGGGACGGCGGTCGTTGATCCCGACCCGGACACGGTGGAGCCGGGCCGCCAGCTGCGCCCTGGGGTCTACAACATCCTCCTGGCGGCCACCGACATGGGGGGCAGCCTCACCGACGTGATGATGGTGATGCAGTACGACACCGCCGAGCAGAAGGTGGGGGTCGTCTCGGTGCCACGGGACACCCTGACCCCCCGGGAAAAGGGGGAGAACCCCCACTTGGTCTACGGCAAGGGGGGCGTGGAGCAGCGGGTCATTGATATCTCCCAAATGCTGGGCGTCCCCATCGACTACTACATCAAGGTGAACATCAAGGGCTTTATTTCCCTGGTAGACTATCTGGGGGGCATTGACTTCTATGTCCCCTGCAATATGAATTACGACGACCCCATTCAGAACCTGCACATCCACTACAAGGAGGGGATGACCCACCTGACAGGACAGCAGGCCATGGAGGTGGCCCGGTTCCGAAAGAACAACCCGGACGAGAACGGCAGGTCCACCGGCTACTCCGACACCGGTCGCACCGAGACCCAGCAGAAGCTGCTCATTGCCCTGGCCAAGAAGGTGCTGTCCTGGAACAGCCTGACCAAGATCAACGGCTTTGTGGAGATATTCAACCAGAGCGTGGACACCGACCTGTCCATGAACGATATGCTCTACTTTGCCAGCCAGGCGGTGAACCTGGACCCCTCCACTGCCGTCTCCACTGCAACCCTCCCCGGACGGGGGGACGCGGTGTATCACGGCTCTCGGTACTGCTACGAGCTGGACCCCGAAGGGACGCTGGAGATGGTCAACCAGCTGATCAATCCCTATGACCAGCCTATGACCCTGGAGGATATGAATCTGGGCAAGGCGGAATCCTACAAGTAAACAAACAGCCTCCAGCACCGGCTGGAGGCTGTTTTTATTTTATTTTTGTCCCGTTGAGGAAGGCGGCGGCCAGCCGCTCCCCCTGGTAGCACACCTTGAGGGAGAAGAAGGGGGCGTCCTGCCAGAGCAGCTCCAGAAAGATGGCGTCCCCCTCCCAGTGGGGGATTTTTAAGAGCTGGTCCCGGGGCAGCCACTTCAGGATTCCCTCGTCGCAGTCCTTCAGCTCCCCGGTGAAACCGCTGGCGGTGAACAGGTGCATATACTCAGTGGGCCAGCGGTCGGAGACAAAGGTGACAATGCCCCGGTAGCGGTAGTTGGTGAGGAGCAGACCGGTCTCCTCCTCCACCTCCCGCAGGAGGCAGTCCTCGGGGCTCTCCTTGTCCTGGAATTTGCCGCCGATGCCAATCCACTTGTCCCGGTTCAGGTCGTTCTCCTTCTTGACCCGATGGAGCATCAGATACTCCTCTCCCCGCTGGATATAGCACAGAGTTGTGTTTATCATGCCTCGATCAGCTCCACATCTACAGTATAGCGCTCCCCGTCCCGCAGGTAGGTGAGGGCCACGGTGTCCCCCGCGCCCAGGGACAGCTTCAGCCGTACCAGGTCCTTCATGCCGGTGACCGGCTGGCCGTTGGCTGCAACGATCACGTCTCCGGCCTGCAGCCCCTTGGTCCAGGCGTCGCTGTTCCGCTCCACGCTTGTCACCTGCACGCCGCCCTCGGGGGCCGCCCGGTCGTAGCCCATGAAGCCGAAGACGCCGGCGCGGACCTCCTCCCCGGCAATCAGGCGGTCGGCCACGTACTTGACCCGGCGAGAGGGGATGGCGAAGCCCAGGCCCTCGGCAGAGCCGTCATCGGTGACGATCTTAATGGTGTTGATGCCCATCACCTGTCCGTACTGGTTGAGCAGAGGACCGCCGGAGTTGCCGAAATTGATAGCGGCACTGGTCTGGATGAGGGTCATTTTGATCCCGTCCACCTCCACCTCCCGGTCCAGGGCGGAGATAATGCCGTTGGTGATGGTGGCCCGGTAGCCCAGGGGATCCCCCAGAGCGGCCACCGGCTCGCCGATGCGCAGGGTGTTGGAGTCGCCGAAGCTGGCGGGGGTGAGGCCCTGGGCGTCCACCTTCAGCACTGCCAGGTCCTCCGCGGCGTCAAAGCCCACCAGACTGGCCGAGAGGGCACGGTTGTCGTGGAGGAGGACCCGGACCCGGAATGCTCCCGCCACCACGTGGGCGTTGGTGATGAGATAGCCGTCCTCGGTGAGGATGACGCCGGTCCCGGCGCTGTAGCCCTTGGAGGTAACCGACTCAATGGAAACGGTGGAGGGGCTGACCAGCTCATAGATCTGCACATAGTCCAGAACATCCTCCGGGGCGGGCTCCAGCGACACCGTCACACCGGTGCCCGTCTCCCACCTGGGGATGGAGGGGGGCGAGGTGTCATACTCCTCATCCTGGGGGGAATAGTTCTCACCGATTGGGGGGAAGTAGCCGGAGAAGCGGCGGGGGAGCTGGTATTTCATCAAAATGACAGACAGGCAGATCACCGAGATCAGGGACACAAGTCCCAGGAACCAGGGCCATCTGCGCCGTCTGCGGACCCGGAGCACCGGCCTGCGGGAGACGGCCCGGGGAATACGGACAGCGGGCGGGTCGGGGAATGCGGGGGAGGGCTGTTCCCAGGGGCCGCCCTGCCAGAGTCCATCGTTTCGGTTGTCCATACGGATACCCCCCATGGTAATATGTGCTCAGGCCAGGGTCAGGGTGAATTGGAACTGGGTCACTCCGTCCTCACTGGTCACGGTGATGGTTTCCTTTAGGTTGCCCAGAATGGTTTTCACAATATACAGCCCCAGGCCAACTCCTTCCCGATCCATGGAGCGGGAGTAGTCCGCCTTGTGGAACCGCTCAAAGAGCAGGGGCAGCTCGTCCGGCGGGATGGTGTTCCCCAGGTTGCGGACCGTGACATAGGCCTTGGCGTCCTTCTTGGTGATCTGGACAGAGATGGCGGTGCCGGGGGCGGCGAACTTGGCCGCATTGTCCAGCAGATTGTAGCAGACCTGGGTTATGGCGTCCGGGTCGCCCCACACCAGCAGCTTGCCCTCGGGCATGACCACCTCCACGTCCAGCTTTCGGTCGGTGATCTTGGCCTCCAGGCTGATAAGCACCTGAGACATTACCTCGTTGAGGTCGAAGGTCTCCTGGGCGGTGACGGTGGTCTCAGCCAGGGCCTTCAGCCGGGACAAATCCAGCATCCGCCGCACCAGACGGCTGAGACGGCGGGTCTCGGACACCACGATCTGGAGGTACTCCCGCTCCCGTTCCGGGGGAATGGTTCCGTCCAGAATGCCCTCGGCAAATCCGGCGATGGTGGTCATGGGGGTCTTCAGCTCATGGGAGACGTTGGCGATAAATTCGGAGCGCTGGCTCTCCACCTTCTCCAGGGAGTTGGCCATGGAGTTGAAGGCCTCGGCCAGGTCGCTGATCTCATCTCCACGGTCCTCGTAGCCGGTGACCCGCACGTCAAACTCCCCCTGGCCAAACTTTCGCGCCGCCTCGGCCATTTCATTGAGGGGGCGGGTCTGGTAGGCGGAGGTGAGGGTGCTGGCGATGACCGAGATCAGAAATACCACCACAGCGGAGAAGAAGAAAATAGTGGCGGTGGAGGACCACATCCCATTTAAATTGGAGGCGTCCGCCGCCACCAGCACCATCCCCTGGGTCACCACCAGCGGCCCTACCTGGTTGGTCACCGGCAGAGCAGAGACATACCGCCGCTCCGGGTAGGTGCCCCCCAGGTTGGTCATGCCCTGGAAGGAGCCGTGGGTTTTCACCTGGGTCACAATGTTCTCTGGCAGCTGCTCCAGGCTGCCGTTGGAGTAGAAATGACTGCCGTCGGTGGCGTAGAGGACAGCGCCCTCCGGGTCGGCCACGATGATGTGGGAGTTGGAGATCATGGCGATGGAGGCCATGTAGCTGCTGTAGAACTCGTCCTGGACGTTCAGGGTGAGGTAGCGCCGGTAGTAGGTGGAGGTGAAGCTGGAGATGTACCCGGCGTTGCGGATCACCGAGTCCCGGGTCTCCCCCATAATATAGCGGTAGGACAGCAACATAAAGGCCCCGGCCAGCAGGGTAAAGGATACCAGCATAATACCCACCATCATGGTCAGCTGGCGGCGATAAAGAGAGCGCACAGAACTTCACCTCTTTTCTAAATGTGGACCGTTGAAGGGATTATTAAGTCCTACAAAACTGGGCGGCTGACGCCGCAGGTGGGGATTGACTGGCTGGCACTGCTTCGATTGGAAATCTGGGGTAGAAGATGGTCTGCCTAATAACAATCCCCCGCCTTCGTTTCGCTCAGGCACCCCCTTTGCCAAAGGGGGCAAGCGGCTTCGCCGCTTGTGTTGCCCTGCTTCGCAGGGCTCATCCCCCGTCCCGCCCGCAGGCGGCCTGGCCCCTTTGAAAAGGGGCGGAGGCGAAGCCGGTGGGGATTGACTTGCAGGCACTGCTTCGATTGGAAATCTGGGGTAGAAGATGGTCTGCCTAATAACAATCCCCCGCCTTCGCTTCGCTCAGGCACCCCCTTTGCCAAAGAGGGCAAGCGGTTTCGCCGCTTGTGTTGCCCTGCTTCGCAGGGCTCATCCCTCGTCCCGCCCGCAGGCGGCCCGGCCCCTTTGAAAAGGGGCGGAGGCGAAGCCGGTGGGGATTGACTTGCAGGCACTGCTTCTACTTGAAATCTGCGGTAGAAGATAGTCTGCCAAAAAACAATCCCCCGTCCCGCTGTGCGCACTGGAGGGTCCCCAAAGGGTACGGCTGGATTACAGCCAGTTCTCAGCCCGCCGTTCCCAGCTCGAACTTATAGCCCACGCCCCAGACGGTTTTCAGCCGCCACTGGTCGCTTACGTTCTCCAGCTTCTCCCGCAGGCGTTTGATGTGGACATCCACGGTGCGGCTGTCGCCGAAGTAGTCGAAGCCCCACACCTCGTCCAGGAGCTGGTTGCGGGTAAACACCCGGTTAGGGGAGGAGGCCAGATGGAACAGCAGCTCCAGCTCCTTGGGGGGCGTATCGACCCGCTGGCCGTCCACCAGCAGCTCGTAGGAGTCCAGATTGATGACCAGCTTGTCGAAGGACAGTTTCTTCTCCCCGCTCTCCTCCTCTCCGCCGGAGCGGCGCAGCACGGCGCGGATGCGGGCCAGCACCTCCTTCATCTCGAAGGGCTTTACAATGTAGTCGTCCGCCCCCTGTTCCAGGCCGGATACCTTATCCTCGGTCTCCCCCTTGGCGGTGAGCATGATGACAGGGGTCTTATCCCCCTCGCGGATCTTCTTCAGTACAGACCAGCCGTCCATAATGGGCAGCATGATATCCAGCAGCACCAGGTCGGGCTGGTAGGAGCGAAACAGCTCGACCCCCTTGCCGCCGTCCTTGGCCACCTGGGTCTCGAAGCCCTCCTTTTCCAGATAGAGGTGGAGGAGCTCGGCAATGTTGGCGTCATCCTCGACGATCAAAACCTTCTTGGACATAGAAGACACCTCATTTTCAAAATGTTATACCTTTTTATTATAGCGCGAAAAGGACGTCTAGGGTTAATAATTTGTGAATTACGACTTATTTCGCTCCTCCACAAAGGAGTGGTCCACCTGAATGACGGCGAAATACCGGTCAGACAGCTCCTTGATCCCCTCGTAGAGGGCGGCGCGGACCTGGTTGTCGGACAGGGGAAAGTTGTAGGGGACCACCACGTCAAAGATCAGGTTGGTGTGGATGGGCCCGGCGGTAATGCGGAAGTCGTGGATGGTGCAGGCGGGGTCCAGCTCCCGGGCCAGGGCGGCGATCTGGTCCCGGAGGGCGTTGGTGCGCTGGTCCCGGACCACCGGGTCCATATGGATGCAGGTCTCGATGTGGTGCCGGACCTTCAGTTCCCGTTCGATGTGGTCGATGATATCGTGGAGCTCCAGAAAGTTGCCGTCGGCGGGGACCTCCACATGGAGGGACATCATGGCCCGGCCCGGGCCGTAGTCGTGGTACACCAGGTCGTGGATGCCCAGCACGCAGTCGTGGCCCAGGACGATGCGGTCAATGTCGGCGGCCAGAGCGCTGTCCATGGGGCGGCCCAGCAGGGGGTCAACGGTGTCCTTGGCCGCCTCCCAGCCGGTGTGGAGGATGAACAGGGCCACCGCCAGCCCCAGCCAGCCGTCCAGGGGCAGCTGGAGCAGTCCGCCCGCCGCCAGTCCCAGCAGTACGGCGGCGGTGCCGGCGGTATCAGACAGGGAGTCGGCGGCGGTGGCGGCCAGGGCAGGGGAGTCGATGCTCCGGGCCAGGGCGCGGTTGAAGGCGAACATCCACAGCTTGACGCCCACCGAGAGGGCAAGGATACCTGCCGGCAGAGGGGAGAAGACCACCGGATCCGGATAGAGAATCTTCTGGAGGGAGGACTGGGCCAGCTCGAACCCCACCAGCAGGATGAGCAGCGCCACCACCAGCCCCGCCAGATACTCGATCCGCCCGTGGCCGAAGGGGTGCTCTTCATCCGCCTCCTGGCTGGCCAGCCGGAAGCCGATGAGGGTCACCACCGAGGAGGCCGCGTCGGACAGGTTGTTGAAGGCGTCGGCAGTGATGGCGATGGAGGCGGTAACGATGCCCGCCAGCAGCTTGCCCAGAAAGAGCAGCAGATTCAGGGCAATGCCGATCCCGCCGGACAGGACGCCGCAGCGCCGGCGGGTCTCGGGGGCCTGGGGGTCGCCCCTTCCCAGGCAGAGGCGCAGAAACATATTCACGAAAGCAAGACACCTCACACATAAAGTCAGAAGGAAATGGGCTATTTTATTATTTTACCACGGGAGCGGTACCTGCGCAAGGTGAAATCCGCCGGGTGCGCCGGAAAAGGGCCGGGATATACTCGACCATAAATGTTCACAAAAAGTTCATTCGATTGTCACGATTTTTTCTTATTCTTCCGCTATGATGACAATGTACCAAGTAAGAAGTTCAAAAATGTATCTCCTTTCTCTCTCCTTTACAACACACAAGCAAAACGCTCCGGTTTCGGTCGGAGCGTTTTGCTGTCTGGGGGAATGGGCGGAAGTTCACAAAAAGTTATTGGGAGTTCACAAAAAATTCACGTCAAGGTCACGAAATCGCCGCATTTGTATTCTATGATGTCATTGTAGCCAAGCTACAAGATGTATCTCCCATTTCTCCCTCTCCTTTTACAACACACACAGGCAGAACGCCCCGACCCAACGGTTGGGGCGTTCTGTCGTCCACTGGAAAATTTCTCTGTGCAGAGGGGAAATTATTTGGTATAATGGGGGCAGAAAAGGGGGACGCGCTATGAGAGACTATGGGACCGAAGGAGACAAGCTGGGGATCTACATCCATATCCCCTTCTGCCGCAGCAAGTGCGACTATTGCGACTTCTACTCTCTGGCGGGGCGGGAGGAGCGGATGGACGCCTATCAGAAGGCCCTGCTGGCCCATTTGAAGGAGAGCGCTCTGGCGGCAGAGAGCTTCTGTGTGGATACCATCTACTTCGGAGGCGGGACCCCCAGCTTCTACGGCGGGAAACGGCTGCGGGAGCTGCTGGCCGCGGTGAAAAAGTTCTACCATGTGGAGAAGCGGGCGGAGATCACCTTTGAGGCCAATCCGGACAGTGCGGACTTTAAGACCCTGCGTTCTCTGCGGCGGGCGGGCTTCAACCGGATCTCCATGGGGATGCAGTCCGCCTGCCCCGGAGAGCTGGAATCGGTCCGCCGCCCCCACACCGTGGAACAGGGGGACGGGGCGGTGGCCGCCGCCCGGAAAGCGAAGCTGAAAAATCTGTCCCTGGACCTGATTTACGGCTTGCCCGGGCAGACTATGGACAGCTGGAAGGCCACCGTGGAGCACGCCTTGTCCCTGGAGCCGGAGCATCTGTCCTGCTACGGGCTGAAGGTGGAGGAGGGAACTCCCCTGGCCGCCCGGGTATCTGCTGGGGAAGCCCTGCCTGACGATGACGTCCAGGCGGACATGTACCTGTGGACGGTGGAGCGGCTGGCCCGGGCGGGCTTTGAACAGTATGAGATCTCCAACTTTGCCAAGGCCGGCTTCCCCTCCCGGCACAATGTGCGCTACTGGGAGATGTCCCCCTACATCGGCTTCGGCCCTGGGGCCCACTCCGACTTCGGAGGCCGGCGGTACGCCTGGGTCCGGGACCTGGAGGGCTACATCAAGGGCGTGCTGGAGGGGGGCGCTCTGCTGGACAGCGAGGAGCTGATCCCCCAGGACGAGCGGGGCAGCGAGTATCTGATGCTCCGCCTGCGCACGACCCGCGGCGTTGAGGAGTGGGAGTACCGGGGGCGGTATTTTATGGATTTTTCTCCTCTGGAGGAGCGGCTGCGCCAGTTTGCGGTTCAGGGTCTGGCGGAGCTGACGGAGGAGGGCCGGTGGCGGCTGACCCCCAGAGGCTTCCTGGTTTCCAACACGCTGATTGTGGACCTGATGGAGCGGCAGGAGCGCGCCCGACTGTCGGAGCTGCTGCCCCGAATCCGGGCTCAGTTCCAGGACCGGGCCCGGAAAGATTGACAGTTTTTTACAGGAAATTTCTGAGCATCGGACAGCGCGAGGGGACTTTTTCCTCCGTTGTCCGTCTTTTTTTACAATTTGTTCATTGTTCCTGCAATTTTAGTTGCAGGCGGGTTATAATAGTGATATAATATACGCGGTTTGTTCTGCCCCGACCGGAAAAAGGGGCTGTTGTTGATATTACATATGGCGTCCGCGCCGTATCATCTATAGATTCCAAGACATGGAAAAGAGGGTGCATTTTTTGACCAAGTATCAGATCAGGGGGGGGAACCCCCTCCATGGGACCATCCAGATCAGCGGAGCCAAGAACGCTGCGGTGGCCATCATCCCTGCCGCCCTGCTGGTGGACGGCGCCTGCCGCATTGAAAATGTTCCGCAGATCAGCGATGTGACCCTGATCCTCCAGATCCTTCGGGAGCTGGGGGCCGACGTACGCACCATTAACCGGACGACTGTGGAGGTGGACTGTTCCCACATCCGCAACCGGCAGGTCCCCTACGAACTGGCCCGGAGGATCAGGGCCAGCTATTATCTGGTGGGCGCGCTGCTCAGCCGCTTTGGCTGGGCGGAGGTCCCCCTGCCCGGCGGCTGCGACCTGGGAGGACGGCCCATTGACCAGCACATCAAGGGATTTGTGGCCATGGGGGCCGAGGTGGATGTGCGCAGCGGTCTGATCTGCGCCCGGGTCCCCGGGGGGGCGCGGCTGTCCGGGGGACAGGTCTATCTGGATATGGTATCGGTGGGGGCCACCATGAATATTATGCTGGCTGCGACCCTGGCTCAGGGTATGACCATCATTGAAAACGCCGCCAAGGAGCCCCACATTGTGGATTTGGCCAACTTTCTCAACTCCATGGGGGCCGACATCCGGGGCGCGGGCACCGATGTGATTAAAATTCATGGGGTGACCCGGCTGCGGGGCGGGACCTACTCCATTATTCCCGACCAGATCGAGGCGGGGACCTATATGGCCGCCGTTGCTGCCGCCGGGGGCGAGGTGCTGATTAAAAATGTCATCCCCAAGCACCTGGACTGCATCACCGCCAAGCTGGCGGAGATGGGCGTTGACATTGAGGAGCAGGACGACGCCCTGTTGCTGCGCCGGGAGGGCCCTCTGACTCGGGTCAACGTGAAGACCATGCCTTACCCTGGCTTCCCCACCGATATGCAGCCCCAGATTGCAGCGGTGCTGTGTGTGGCCCGGGGGACCAGCGTCCTCACCGAGGGAGTGTGGGACAACCGTTACCGCTATGTGGACGAGTTCCGCCGCATGGGGGCCCAGATCCAGGTGGACGGCAAGGTGGCGGTCATTGAGGGGGTTGACCACCTGACCGGTGCGCCCATCCACGCCTGCGACCTGCGGGCGGGGGCCGCTATGATTATTGCCGGGCTGGCCGCCCAGGGGCTGACCGAGATTGACGGTGTCTACCACATTGAGCGGGGCTATGAGACCATTGTGGAGAAGCTGGCCGCAGTGGGGGCGGACATCCGCACCATCCACGTCCCCGGCGAGGAGGACCAGTCCCAGGCGGGATAGTTTACCAGACGGGCGGCCTGGCGGCCGCCCGTTTTCCAGTGGAGAGGAGAGAAGGAGCTTGTTCACCTTTACAACTCTGGCCAGCAGCTCCACCGGAAATTCCGGGCTGGTCTCCTGCGGGGATACCCATATTCTCCTGGACGCGGGCATTTCCGCCAAACGCATTACCACCGGTCTGGCAGCGCTGGGCGTCGAGCCCTACCAGCTGTCCGCCATACTCTTGACCCATGAGCACAGCGACCATGTGTCCGGCCTGCGGGTCTTGTCCAAAAAGGCGGGGGCTCCGATCTACGCAACCCGCCCCACCCTCTGGGAGTGGTACAAGCGGAACCGGTGCGACGAGGTGAAGGCGCTGTTTCGGCCCCAGGAGGCGGGCGCCGGAGTCCAGATTGGCTCCATGTGGGTCAAATCCTTCCCCACACCCCACGACGCGGCGTGCAGTGTGGGTTATTCCATTGCCGGCGAGGGAGGCCGTATGGTGTTGTGTACCGACCTGGGCTGGGTCACCGACGAAGTCCGCCGGGCGGTGGAGGGCTGTGACCTTCTGGTGTGCGAGACCAACCACAACGAGGACTGGGTCCGCACCGGACCCTACCCCTACTACTTAAAGCAGCGTATTTTGGGGGATCACGGCCACCTGTCCAACGAGGAAGGGGCGGAGCTGGCCGCCTTTGCGGTGGAGACAGGGGCGAAGACGGTGGTGCTGGCCCACCTGTCTCAGACCAACAACACCCCCGCCTGCGCCTATGAGGCGGTGGCCCTGCGGCTGATGGCCATGGGCTGCGACCCGGAGCGGGATATCACCCTGGCTGTGGCCCCCGCCGGTACAGCAGGCGCCACCTTCCTTCTGGAGGGGCGGACGGCAAAAATACTGGAGGGTGCGGCAAAATGAGAGAGATACATATCTTATGCGTAGGGAAGCTGAAGGAGAAATTTTACCAGGACGCCTGCGCTGAATATATGAAACGGCTGAGCGGCTACTGCCGGCTGACTATTACAGAAATTCCCGAGACGAAGCTGCCGAAAAACCCCTCCAAGGCGCAGATTGATGCGGCTCTTGCCAAAGAGGCGCAGAAAATCCGGGACAAGCTGCCGCCCCGGGCCTACACAGCCGCCCTGTGCATCGAGGGCAGGCTGTACTCCAGCCGGGATATGGCTCTTCTGGTGGTGGACGCAGGGTCTTTGGTCTCTCCGCCCCCCAGGATCTGCTTCCTGATTGGCGGATCCTACGGACTGGATGAAAGACTAAAAGCGGAGTGCAGCTGCCAGCTGTCCATGTCCCCTATGACCTTCCCACACCATCTGGCCCGGGTGATGCTCCTGGAGCAGATTTACCGGGCCTTCAAAATTGAGGAGGGCTCCTCCTACCATAAATAAAACAGCCCCGAAAAACGGAGCTGTCCCACAGACTTGACATACCCACGGAAATGTGGTATGCTTTCGTTGTGTAGGGAAATCGCCAAGCGCTGGCGGTTTGGCCCAGATGTAACAGTTTTTAACGGAAAGAAACCGTCACTGTGCCGAGTGGCGGTTTCACTTTACCTTGACTTGAATGGTCACGGTGTATCTTCAACTTGTAAATTAGCCAAAAGTTACAGAGCGAGCCGGGATTGTCCCTGGAAGCACCATCTTCTACCGCAGATTTTCAGTTGAAGTAATGCCTGCAAATCAATCCCCACCGGCTTCGCCTCCGCCCCTTTTCAAAGGGGCCAGGCCGCCTGCGGGCGGGACGAGAGATAGGCCCTGCGGAGCAGGGCCGCACAAGCGGCGAAGCCGCTTGCCCCCTTTTGAAAGGGGGTGCCCGAGCGAAGCGAGGGCGGGGGATTGTTCCTGGAAGCACCATCTTCTATCGCAGATTTTCAGTCGAAGTAATGCCAGCAAATCAATCCCCACTGGCTTCGCCTCCGCCCCTTTTCAAAGGGGCCAGGCCGCCTGCGGGCGGAACGAGAGATAGGCCCTGCGGAGCAGGGCCGCACAAGCGGCGAAGCCGCTTGGGCAGATTGTCAATGAAGTGCAACAAAAAAGAAAAAGGAGGAGTCAGGAGGGTTTAAGAAAGAGTTCCGCAGGAG
>NZ_QWKI01000113.1 GCF_009911645.1 Pseudoflavonifractor sp. 60 | reverse complement strand
GCCAAGCGAAAAGGTGCAGTCAGCGTAAACAGCTTCATTGTTGCGTTAATTGAGAATGCGATGAAAGAGGAGGACACTTAAGATGTGCCCTCCTTATTTCTGCGGCAGTATCGGTGTCCGAGTTGGACACCGGCCTCCCCTGCCCGTTTCGTTCTCGCTGCATTCTGGGGCCCGACTGTCAAAATCCCAGACGTTTGGGAATTTGGCAATAGGACCCCGGTTTTAGCCGCTGTGAATGCCAACCAGCATTCTGTATTGCAAGAAAATAATGAATCTCCTGCAAAAGTGGTTGACATTTCAAGACTTATAGCGTAGAATGAAAGAAAGATTGCATATCCGGAGGATTAGGCGTGGCAAAAGAAACGATACGCTTGCCGCCCGATACCATCCGTGCGATTGAGCGCGTTATCAGCGGCGGCGGTGAAGTGAAGGTCAAACTGGACCGGGGGATTATTAAGGTCCAGGAGGTCCGGGTCAGCCTGGTGAGCGCACAGGAAAGCTGAATATTGTTCCTCCCCTGAATTGGCAGGGGCAGAAGAGTCAATTGGGACTATAGGCCAAGGTGTAAAAACCCTGGTCTGTAGTCCTGTTTTATTTTTCCGAGGAAGGAGTGAGCGGGCATAGGACGCAGACGAAAACGGCTGGGGATTGATGGCGACGATCTTTATGCTCACTGTGTTGGGCGCGGGAAACTTTTGAATGTGGAGACCGGCGTTTTGGCCAGCCCGGACTGGTACAAAGAAACTCGATTCGTTCACTACTGTAAGGATTGCCAGAAGGCCCAATTTGAGGACTTCTCTGACCGGTCAGGAATGGACATGGCCTTTTACCTGTGCTGTGCAGCGTACAACCTGCCGTTCATTCCGGAGGCGGTCCCGCCCCGAAGAAATGCCGATGGGGAGACCTGGGGTATCTACCTGGAAAACCTGAAGATGCTGGACCAGGACGTCACGGACAACGGGGAGCCCGCCGCTTTCTCTGACGGTATGACCGACCTGGCGGTGATTTTTGACGGAAAGGTCCCCTCCTCCCCCAGGTTTGCCGGAGGGCTGACCACCGGGGGCGTGGCGGAAAAGCTGGAAGGTACCCGTGCTCAGCGAAAAAACTGGGGGCTCTCATACAAAACCGCCGAGTACAAGGAACTGGACCGGCTCTATGGAATCCAGTCCAAGGCATACAAGGACAGCGGCATTGACGAGGAGCTGGAATTTAATCTGCGGGAGATCTGCAAGCTCCTCCTGCTCTACAGTCAACAGTTGGCTGACGGGCAGATCAAGCTGTCCAAGGAGACCTACAATGTCATTTCTAAGATGAAGGCCGATAACCTCATGCGGAAAAAGGACGAGGCTCCGGCGGCGGCCAAACAGGTGGACACTCTCATGTCCTGCCTTCAGCGCAACGGGATGGCGAAAGATGCCCAGCGGCTGACGCTGGAGGAGGTACAGCATTACATTGCAAACGACCATCCTCACTACGCTATGGGGCTGGACGTAGTGGACCAGATACTGGGGCTGCTGCTCAACACCATGCGCATTAACGAGGGCGCGGGGGAACTGAGTGAGCTGCCTGTGGGATTGCAGATATCCGGGCTCTGCTGTGGGTTGTGACGGTGGGGGGACTGCTGCTGGCCGCCTACTGTATCCGCACAGGCTATACCGGAGCTCTCCCCTGGCTCACCGCCATGGTGGGGCTGCCCTGGACCGCCCACGGCGTTGTCTGCTCCGGATATCTCAGTATGGCCAAGTCCGACCACAGACGGGGCGGGATCACTTATGAGGCAGCCCGGGCCGCAGGCTTTGGACAGGAGAGTGAGAACAGTCCAATGATTTAGAGGGGGCGGCAGATTGTCTATCGAGGATACCATTAAAAACGCCATACTGCTGTCCCCGCCCGCCCAACTGGCCGGAAACGGACCGGTTCCCGGGGAAACCGGGCAGCTGAAGTCCTGGATGGACGATCCCGCCCGGAGAATGCCGGAAAAGATGGCCCCCTATGCCACCGACTTTTTCGGTGCACAGGCCCAGGGGCTCGATCCGGAGGACTTCTGGGCGGAAAAATGGTATGAGATCCGGGCTGCCGACGTGTTTCCTTCCGCCTCCGTCTCCGACAGCTCCCGCCACGGAGACTGGAAGAAAATCGCTTTCCGCCGCCGGGATATCGACTACATTCCGCCGGGGGCCAAGATTTGGTTCTGGAAAAACTGCTGGCTGTCCTACAATCCGGAGAACATAGGCGGCGCCTGCTCCAGCAGCATCGTCCGCCGGTGCAACCGGGTATGGACCAGGTACGACTACTATGGAAACATCCTCCAGGAGCCCTTTGTGGTAGAGCGCAGTGCGACCCGGGCCAACGCCAACGAATACAACATTTACGAGGGCCTGCCTGACCACTACAACAACTGCATCATGCAGGCCAATCCCCAGACTCTGGGTGTGCTTCAGGAGAACACCAGGCTGGTCATGGGCGGGGCGGTATACGCTGTCCGGGGTCTGAGCGACTACATTCGGGAGTTTACCGAGGGCAAAGACAGCGTCCGGCTGCTTTACTTCTCTCTGTATTTCCAGCAGCCCACGGAACGGGATGACCTGGAGCTGGAGATTGCGGACGGAAAGTCTTTCTCCTGGGTCATCTCCGTGGATGGCCCCCGGCAGTTGAGCCTGGACCAGACCGCTCAGTTCTCTGCCTCCTCCCTCCGCTGCGGTTCTGTTCCCGACCGGGAGGCAAGTTACCTGTGGGAGAGCTTGTCCCCCACACTGGCGGTCAATGACGCCGGCCAGGTAACCGCCCTGGAGGAGGGAACTGGTACACTGCGGTGTATTCTTCAGCAAAATCCCAACATCTATACCGACGCGGCGGTGGAGGTAACGGCGGCGGGACTGAGCTGGTCGTCCTCTGTGCCGCAGCGGCTGGTGTGTTACCGCCCGCTCACCCTGGAGGTATCCAGCGGCAGGCCGGTAACCTGGAGCTTCAGCGGGCCGCCGGACAACCTGTGGGAGGCCAGCACCGGCGGTCGGACTGCGGAGCTCACGGCCTATTTTCCCAGCGATATTCCTCTGTCCGTCTCCGTGACGGACGGAGCGCGTACCTTGACCGCCGAAATGAGATTGACCGCGAGGTGACAGCATGACTAACAGACCGGAATGCCCCAAGGGGAGGCGAAAAACCGGCTCCCCCTGCGTGTTTTGTGAGGACGGAAGCTACTGTCCCCCACCAGTACTACTGCCCCGCGACCCGTCGGTATGAAAACAGCGGGTTTCGCAGGTGCAAAAAGCTGAATGGGAAACCGGAAAGGAGTTCCGAACATGAAACGAGTAATTCTGACAGACGAAATCGTCGCAAGCGCCGAAACTTATCTGCCTCTTGAGCTGAAATGCGGGATTGCGCGGGTTCTGGCGCCCGGATGCGTAGATTGCAGCGGCGGCCAGCCCCCTCTCTGCGTGGAGAATGTGGTGGGGCGGAAGCTGATGGAGCTGTTTGTCCTGGCGGGCTACTACCTCCATCTGGTGGACACATCGGGGCTCGCTCCTGTCAGATTTGTTCTAAACAATTTTGCTTGTGGAATTTGGCTCTGATTATCTGCATTCTCTCCATTATCCATGTGGTTTGGGCTATCTGATTTTTTGTTGCCATTATGTTGCCAGGAACTACACTTGATTATTGGACTGTAAATATCTCTGGTGGTTTGCATAGTCATATAATAGCCGTGTAATCTCTGATAGCACTAAAGAAACTTTTGTTTCCCAATTTAAAAATTCTTGTTGATCCACTCCAGCCCTTGCATTACCATGTGCAATTGAGTTTCTTCGGTTTACTAGCGCATCAATCTCGCTACGATATTGCTCAAACATATCTATTGGCAAACCTATCTTATACAAATTCTTCTGTAAAACAATGTACCATAAGTTTGATTCTGTATCAACCACGCTATCTTCAACCACAAGAGTAGTATCTCTAAAGGTATCTAGTTGCTCCATAAAATCAACTCGCCTAAAAAAACGATGAAGTGATGTATCCTCCGGAAGCTCACGACGAAAAATAGTGCATTTTCGATCTAAGTTCTCATACGCCAAAAATTCTTTATGCATACCCGCAACCATCAACCCAGAAATGGCGTCTTTCCTTAAAATTTGTTGCGAATTTATATATTGAATATAGGTTTGTAGCGCAATCTTAATATATCCTTCCATATGCGAATATAAGATTAAAACTAGGCTTTTTCTGTATCGTCTCTGGTCATTTTCATCAGAGATATTGTTTAGTTGGTTTTTAAAGAAAGCAAGTTCTTCCTGACGCCAAGCCAACTCAGCCTCTAGCGCAGCTCGAAGTTCATCTGCCGTCAAGGATTTCTTGCACTCCTTCCGTAAACAACTCAATTCGTTTTTTTACTCCATTCACGCTACCAGTTTTATAAGATTGAAGTTCTGTTCCATATTTAATGTCACAAATACGTTCCTTAATCTTATCGCCACAGGAACAGGTTTTTATTTTATCAATTAAGCGAGCTACTGGAACAGCAATACCATCAAAGTAGTAAAGGACAAACTCGTTTCTTACTGTACCACTTTGTGTTTTGCCGGAAAAAGCTTCTTCTCCAAACTGTTGATTAATAAAAGCAAATGTGTCTTGAAAAATTTGCTTTTCCTTTATATAGTCAAAATAACCCTCAGTTATTGTCATTTTTTCTAAATAGCGAGTTAAATACTCTGTTACCGGATACCTATAACTCTCCATATCATTTTTTGTTGCAAAAAATCTAAGAACTAATTCTTGATCATATTTTGTTTTTGACTTCTCATAGCCTATGCGCTTAATGACTGATCTAAAGTTGTCATCTCTACTACATTCTTCAAGAAAATCAATTGCAGTTGACCCAAGAAGTCTAATCGTACAGTTTCTAATTTCTTGAGCCGATAACAGTTCGCCACCGGTGTTTAATCGCTTAAACATATGATATTTGAGAGATGTTTCACTTTCCTTTTTTATTACCTCCATTCGGACAAAACTTCTTTTAATCTTTATCTGGAGGGCCTTAGGGAGCATATCAAAATTCAAACCATTTAAATCAGGGACAATATCACACCCCTGCAAAACTAGAAAATCATCTTCTGTTTCTCCCAGTTTTTCCCCCCTGAAATGAAGATAGCTTGAGATTCTCTGCAACCCATCAATAAGCTCATATACGCCGTTTTGCGTTTCAATCACAAAAATAGGAGGGACCGGCATTTCAAGAATTAGTGACTCAACAAACCGGGACTGTTTTTCCTCTTCCCAACGGAACAAACGCTGATAATCTGGAGCTATTGTCAGTTCTCCATCCTTATACATATCATACAACTCGTTAAATGAGACATCTAAGCTTTTGGTTCGAATTTGAATTATTTGACTATCAACATTTTCAATTAAATTTTCAAGTGCCATTTGTGTTTCCTCCGCTTTTATACCAGAGCTACCAAATACCAAAGCAATGTGAAATCCTACTCAGCAGAAAAATCTTCAAGATTCATTTCCATCTTATAATAGAAATCAATATCGCTAATTATCAGATTTATAGAACCTTCATCGAGCTGTAACAACCATGTTTTGATTTCATTGATTGTTATAATTTCTTCAAAAGCCTTTTTGTATCGTTCCTCTACAACTACCATACCGCCAGATTTTTCTTTAATATACTGTTCGATCTCATGCTCCATCATCTGTTTGCTCTTAGTAGTCTTAATCACAAAGCTAATCGGAAAATGTAAAACTTTATCAATATCCAAGAGATATTTATCGTAGTTATTTACCTCTGTCACTTGAAAGAACCGCCCTATAGGGCGCATTACAAAATCAATACCACCATCATTTGCATTCGTTCTTCCTGTTTTGAAAAGTTGCAGATATTCTTCATGTATCTCTTCGATGGTTAAGCCGATATAAATTTTCTGCGTTTTATAATGGCTTTTCAAAATAGCAAAAGATATGATTTCAAATATTCGAGCTTCAGCATCTTCTGTCAATAAGTCACTAATCTTCAGCTTTTTCTCATCAACGCTTGTGGCCCGTTCTATTTGCTGATGTGTGATAAAGAAGTAGTAGAAGTGTAAAAAATTTTGCCGTTCCTATCCGGCGTTTGCGCATTGCGCCGGATAGGTCGGGCGGTCATTCGGGCAGGTCTACCTTGCCAACGAAAGAGTAATAAATATCAATGTCCTGTCTGCGTGTGCCGTTCTCGTCATAGCTGCACTCATGCACAACGATTTTCTCCACAAACTCACGCAAAAGGGTAGGGGTAAGTTCTTCAAAGCTGGTGTACTTGCGGACAACATTCATAAACTTTTCTGCGTTTACCGTGGCTTCCTGCGCTTTGGAAAGCTCTGCCCGGATAGCGGCGGCTCTCTCTTTCAGTTCTTTCTGCTCGGCTTCATAGTCTGCCGACAGCTCCGTGAAACGCTCGTCTGAAATGCGCCCGGTCACGCTGTCCTCATACAGCCGCTTGAAGATAGCGGATAACTCGCTGATACGCTTCTCGGCGGCTTCCAGCTCCTTTTTCCTTGCGGCGTTCCTGCGCTTGCCCCCGTCCTCGTTCTGCTCGATCAGCAGCTTCATAAACCGGGCTTCGTGCTTCGCTGCATAGCTGGTGACTTTCCGCAGATTGTCGGTCACTCCGGCGGTCAACAGGTCGGTGCGGATAAAGTGCGCCGTACAGTCACGGGTACGCTTCTTGTAGCTCCCGCAGATATAACAATCCTGCTTGCGGGTGGCGTTCTGGTAACGCTGCTGGTAAAGGACGCTGCCGCAGTCGGCACAAAAGAGTATGCCGGAGAATAAGCCCACTTCATCATAGCGGTTCGGGCGTTTGCGCTGCTTGCGTAACTCCTGCACACGCTCCCACATCTGGGTGTCAATGATAGGCTCATGGTGGTTCTCGAAAATCGCCTGTTTCTCAATGGGGTTCTCTACGCTGTGCTTGGTCTTGTAGGACGGCTTCTCCGTCTTGAAGTTTACCAGACAGCCCGTGTACTCCCTGTTTTCAAGGATATGTACCACGGTATTGGTCGCCCACTTGCACTCATAGCCGGGGTGGTAGCGGCGGGTGCTTCCCGTCCGACGGTATTCCAGCGTTCCCGGCGTGGGGATCTCCTGCTCTGTGAGCATACGGGCTATCTTGGTCGGCCCGTTCCCGGCAAGGCACAAGCTGTAAATCTGCCGCACAACAGGGGCGGCTTCCCCGTCAATGATAAAATTTTCGTCCTCGTCCATAAAGTAGCCGTATACGGGTTTGCTCGTGACGGGCTTCCCGCTCATACCCTTAGACCGTTTTACTGCTTTGATTTTCTTGCTCGTATCTCTCACCAGCCATTCGTTAAAAATGTTCCGCAGAGGGGCAAAATCATTGTCGCCCTGTGCGCTGTCCACTCCGTCATTGATAGCGATAAAGCGGACGCCTTTCTGTGGGAAAATCATTTCCGTATACATTCCCACTTGCAGATAGTTTCGCCCTAACCGTGACATATCCTTGACGATAACGGTGCCGACTTTTCCGGCTTCAATGTCCGCAAGCATGGCTTGAAAACCGGGTCTTTGGAAGTTCGCCCCAGAATAACCGTCATCTGTGTACCATTGCAGATTGGAAAAGCCGTTCTGCTTCGCATAGGTTTCAAGAATACGCTTCTGGTTTGAAATAGAATTGCTCTCACCTTGCAGCTCGTCCTCGTGGGATAATCTCGGATAAAGGGCGGTAATAAGGTTTCGGGTGGTCTGTCTTAACATAGTGTCCTCCATTTCCGACAGCCAGCCCCACTATTCCGTATGACTATCATACCACACGCCGGGGCTGGCTGTACAGTCCTTTCTGCTTCTTTACGTCCCGTCAAATTGCCGATTTTTGTGTAGCAGCTTCCGCTTCCAGCACTTTCAGCATTTTATCGGCGGCGGTGGCGGTGGTGTCCTGCTTGAAATAGCCGGAAACGACAAGGACAGAATTACCTATGCGGATTTCCGTCACGCAATCCGGGCGGCGGGTGCTGCGGTCATTCTTTGGGGTGTTGGTCATAGGCGGCTCTCCTTTCTGTTCATCAGCTTTTTCAGTTGTCCCATTTTCTCCTGCGCCGTGGCTTTTCGGAAGTTGCTCCCGGTAAAGCGGACAGGAGAACACATTTCAATCAGACGGTCATAAATGCGGGCGTGGGCGGTGTCCTCCGGGTGCTGCAAGTCCTCCAGCGTGAGATTAGTCGTGACGATCAGCGGCCTGCCGCTGCGGTAACGGCTGTCAATCACGTTGTAGACCTGCTCTAAGCCGTATTCCGTTCCCCGTTCCATTCCAAAATCGTCAAGGATAAGCAGCGGGAAGCTGCAAAGTCGGGAGATATATTCATTCCTGCCCTCAAAGCTGGCGGCAAGGTCACCCAATATCAATGCAAAGTTTGTCATGCACACGGGGATTTCACGCTCCATAAGGGCATTTGCGATACAGCCCGCAAAATAGCTCTTGCCTGTGCCAACGCCGCCCCATAGCAGATAGCCAATGTTGCGCTCTTTCATGGTTTCCCAGTTCTCCACATAGAAATGGGCGTGTTCCATTTGCGGGCACTTGCCGTTGTCGTTCTCAAACGTCCAGCCCTGCATAGCCGGGTCTGTAAAGCCCCGCCGCTTCAACCGCTCGACAGTTTCAAGGTGACTGCGCTGTTTCTCTGCGGCTTCCCGTTCCTCACGCTCTGCCCGCTGGCAGTCACATTCTGCCGGGTGGCGGTCACGCCCCAGCCATGCGGCGGTTTCTTTGGGGAAATAGCCCTCTTTGGGCTTGTGGCACTTCCCGCAGTATAAAAGCCCGTCCTCGCCGGTGTAGTCCTCCGGCTCCGGCGTGGTGTCGGTCATATTCAAAATCATTTCATCAAATCCATTCGTCATAAGCTCTCGCCCTCCTTACAGGTATAATCGGGTATGCCCTTTTTCGGGGCTTTCTTGGCTGCGTCCTCCTGCGCCCACTTGAAAATCGTGGCTGCATGGCTCTTGTATTTCCTCCCGCTGGAAGCGATATGGCAGGATAGGCGGTCAATGTAATACTCCCACTTGCCGGGAAGCTCTGTTTTCAGCCCGTCAAGCTCCGTATCGGAAAGAATGACATTGTGGTATCTGCCATAGGCGGCGGGGGCGGGGTGTCCCGTTTCTAACTCTCTCTCTTTTTCTATTTCTATATCTATCTCTTTCTCTATCTCTATCTCTGGTGGACAAATGTCCGCTCGATATGGTGGACATTTGTCCGCCCCTGTCTGCGGCAGGGCTTTTTGTTCCTGCAAAGCCAGCCGCGCCCTGCGCTTGCGCTCCCCCTCGGTAGAGGACTGGCCGATTAAAAGCTCAATGTTGCTCATGTAGAGTGCGCCGCTTGGCAAAGGCTCCACAAGCCCCAGCTTCATAAAGATTTTCAAAGCTCTCTCTACGGTACCTACCTGCTGGCGGGTAATGGTCGCAATCATCTGGGCGGTGTAGGGGATATTCTCGTCAAGCTGCAATTTCCCGCCGTTTTTCAGCGATTTCAAGTACAGCTTCAAGAGAATGTTGGAATAGATAACGCCGTCCTGCATACTTTCCAGCAGAACGATTGCATCATCGTCAAAATAGCTCTCTTTCAGCTTGAGGTAGTAATATTTGCGGTTATCTGCCATAGGCTGCGTCCTCCTTTTTCCAGCGTTTGGAATAATAGCGAGGGCATAGTATGATAACCGCCCGGAAGCTCTGTTTGCAGTCACGGGTGCAGCCCCGGCATAGGTCGTTGTAAGTGATACGGTTGCGGTGGTTGAGGAAGAAAGACCATTCCAGCCGCCGCTTCTTGCTCATTCTCGGCAATGGTAAGCTCCTTTCTGCCGTTCCTATCGGTGTAGCGGGATAGGGGGCATTTTCTGTATGTTCTCGGTATCATTTTCGGGCTTTTTCTGCCCTGTAAGCCCCGTTTGGAAGTCGGGGAGTATTGCGGTAAGGGTTCATATCATACCTGTATTTTTGTAGGGTTTCGGTATCATTTCGGGGCGGTCTTTAACGCTCCTGTTCACGCTTTTTCTGCTGGCTCGGTGCGCCCCTTAAAATCTGGTCGATATTGCGTCTGACTGTCTGAAGCTCCTGCGCCCGCTGGCGTTTCTCCCGGTAGTCGTTATATCCGGCGTTCTTCTGGACGGTAAGCTGCTCAATCTCCCTTTGCAGGGCTTTGCTGGCTGGCAGCTTGGTTATTCCATGCTCCCGGAAATAACGGGCGGCTGTGTCCGCTATGATAAAATCGCTTTCGTGCTGTTCCCGGTAGGCTCTCCGGGCTTTCTCCGATTTCTGCGCTTTCAGACCGTCACGGGCGGGCTTCGTGCCGATATAGCCCAAAAGGTTGCGCTGCAATTCCTTTTTCTCCCGGATAGCGGCTTCCAGCCCTTTCAGTCCGGCAAGGCTCTCCTGCGTGGCGGTGTTGGCTGCGGAAATGGCAGCGTCCAGCTCGTCCGGGGAAGAAAAGCCATACTGCTGGTAGAGCATGAGGGTAGCCGACATCTGTTTGAGGTTGTGCATGGTCGCCCACTTCTCATAGCCCCGTCCTTTCCCCTCGGCTCGCTTGGCGGCTATGTCTACCATGCGCTGTACAGCGTCATTGTTCGGGGCGTTTTTCGCTTCTTTTTTCGTCCGTAAGCGGTCTTTGATACTGCCGGGGTATTCCGCTATGGCTGCGGGTTTTTCGGCGGCTCTGGCGGCGTTCTGCTCCAAAACGGAGAGGACAGCAGCCCGGTCAAAATCGTCCCCCAGCTTCCGGGCGGTAATTGGCTTCGTCCTGTCCGGCGTGAGGTAACTTAGCCGCCCCCGGCTCTCCTTGACGGTCACACCATGCCGGAGAAGCAGGGCGGCAAACTCATCAAAGCCGGAAGCAGCGGCAAGGGCTTCCCGGATAGTCCGGCGCAGCTTCGCCTTATCCGTTTCAAACTTGGTCTGCCGGGGCGCGATACCGTCCGCAGCAATAGGGGCGTTGGCTCTGTCAAGGGCAGCCTGTCCTTTCTTCTGCGCCCAATACTCACGCTCGGTAATGCGTTCTTTGCTGCCGTTCAAAAGGTCTATCTGGTAAAGCCCCTCGCTGTGGCACATCTCCATGACTTCGGCTTTCAGATAGTTCATAGCTGCGTCCGTACAGCGGTGCTTGCAGCCTGCTTTCCTGTCCGCTGGCCTGTCCATGTGGGGCAGCATGGGAACCTCCGCAATCCGCAGACTGTTAATGACGATATGCACATGGATATTTTCGGTGTGGCTGTGTCCGTCCGGGTGGGTGCAGACAAGGGCCTGGTGTCCGGGGAAATGCTCGGCGCAGAACTTCTCGCCCAGCTCCTGCGCCCGATCAACGGTCAAGCCGTTGTCCGGGCCGTCCCGTGGGTCAAAGCTGATGATGTAGTGGTGGCTCTTTACGTCCTCCCGTTTCTGGTTCTTGCCGTAGCGGAGATTGGAGCGCATACAGGCAACGGCAAAATCCTCCCCGCCACAATTCAGAGAGGATATGCGGTAGTCTACCCTCGGTATGAGCCGCCCGTCTGCGTCAAGGGTGGGCTTCATGGTAAACTCGTCATGCTCGAATGTGAGGTATTTTTCAGCGTCCCCGTAGTTGGCATTTTTAGAGCTGATATGTTTGAGTATCGCCAACGGCTTCACCTACTTTCTGCAAGACTTCAAACTTCAAGGCGGCAAGGTCGGCGGCGGCTCCCCGCACTTCCTTTTCCAGCCCCCGGTAGGGGCTTCCGTATTCGTTCAGGCTCCGGGCAATCTGGTTTAAGTTGCCGCCGATTTTCCCGTACTCTGCCGTGAGCTTGGAGAGGGCGGCAAGCAGCCCGTCATTGACCGGGGAAACGGTGACAATGGGGCGTATGGTCGCTTTCCGTATGGCTTGCCGGATAAACTCGGACTGGCTGATTTCATAAGCCGCCAGCCGCCCGGTGAAGTCGGCGTATTCTTCATCGGTCATGCGGGTCTTTACCACATGACGGCGGTGGGGCGTATTGTATTTCTTTCGCATGGTCTGTGACCTCCTTTCTCGCCCGACAGGGCGCATAGCAGGGTTTGGGGAAGGCACTCCCCAACAAGATTCCCGCAGGGGCAAAAATAAGCGGAGAGCGAATTTTGGCACCTCGGTAGAATCTTGCTCTGAAAAACTCCGGCGTTCCCCGGCTCCCGTCCTTTCCGCTAACAAAACGTTTCAAAAGGGCTTTGCTACCCGCTATTCCGGCTTATCTTGAAAATTTTCCTTTCACTACCTACAACACCACGCAAAGCAAAATGGACGGAGATTTTTAGAATTTCCCCTCTATTCCCTACAACACCACGCAAGCCGGAATAGGCGGACAATGGCAGTATTTTTTTCTTTGATACCCTCTACGGATAAGTAAGGGATTTTGCCAACTGCGGCGGCTATTTTCCCTTTTGTTTTTTCATACTGGGGATTTTCAAAAATGCCAAACAGGAACGAAAAAAAGCAGCAAATCTGTTGAATAGATTTACTGCTTTCTGGTTGCCGGCGAAGCGGCGGTTATTCAGTTGTAGGCGGTAGGGCTATCTCCCAAAGCGGAACTTGAAAATAGCTGTGAGAAGCGTCTGGGTGATGTAGTCCTCTGTATCTTGGTCTACCCGTCCATTCACACGGGCGGCACATTGTATGCGGCGGCGGTAATACTGCAATACAGTTCCCACCGCTTCCGGCTCCCCGCTGGCGGCTTGGACGATTGTTTCATAGGGGAGAAGCCTATTATTTCTCATATGCCATTCCCTCCATTTCCGCTTGGAGCTGCCGTAGGGCTTTTCGGATATGGTAGCCCGCTGTGCTGCGGCTGCGCCCGTACTGTCTGCCAATTTCGTGCTGTGGAATACGCTTGAAAAAGGACAGGTAAATCATTTCCCGCTCCCGTTCGTCCAGCCGTGACAGGGCTTCCGCAAGTAAACCGCTGCTGAAAATGACCGTATCGCCGCAAAGGGTAAGTATGTATTCCTCGTCCGGCTCCGGGGCTTGGAAATATTCATCTGTCGTGCCTAAAGGGTAGTGCTTTTCGTCTGTGAGGTATTCAAGGGATATTTCTCTTTTGTGCTTCCTGCTCCGTGTCCTCGCTGCGTTGATCGTTGCATTTCGGATAACGACTTTGCAAAAGGCATGGAAAGTGTACTCGATATGTTCCCGATATTCTTCTGTACAGGTCATGGAAAATCCCCCTTTCCTCCCAAAAGGGCTGTGGCTGGTTAGTAGTTGCTTTTTATGATAGTAAGGGGCGGCAGCACTTTAGGCTGTCGCTCCTTGACTGCCTAACTGCAAAACCGGGCGGGGCTGTCAACGGCGGGCGAAGCCCGTTCATCTTGACCGTTGACTGGCTCGGCCGGGTTTGCTATTTATCCGGCAAACTTGAATTTATTTTAAGCTATCACGTTTTACCTTTTTAAGCCTTACTATCATTACCATAGGAATTTCTTTATTGTTTTTGAAACATTCTTCATAAAATCCATCAATGACAAATCCAGCTCTGAAACAAAGGTTAAAAATATCTTGTATGGAACGATGATAATAAATCTGCTCCTCCGGCTGCCCTTCGATCGCTATATCATAGTAACTGTGCGGTGTCATATATTTTTCAGTCAATGTGATAAAACAAGGGTGCTGCGTTGCAAAGACAAAAATCCCGTTTTCCTCCAATAGTTCATAAACAGCCATAAAAAGCGGTTCAATATCCGTAATATCCATAATTGCCATATTAGAAACTGCTTTCGTAAAGGCTCGATTTCTTTTTAATCCTAATAAGCTTTCTCTATTGGTCGCATCCGCTACGCAAAACTCAATTTGTTTTGCATATTGTGATCGCCGTCTTTTAGCCAATTCTATCATTTTTTTGCTGTAATCAAAAGCGACGACCGAAGCGCCTCTCTGTGCAAGATACGAAGAATAATTTCCATTGCCGCACGCAATATCCAAAATGTAATCCGAAGGATCAGGAGAGAGAAGTTCCGTTACTTTGGGACGTACTACCTCTCTGTGAAATTCATTGGATTCGTCACCCATTGCATCATCCCAAAATTGTGCGTTTTTCTCCCAGATCTTTTTGCTTTCCTCTGTTCCCATGTTCTCTCCCACTCCCAAAATTTGCCTTTTTGCTTCCATTAAATCTTCCTTACTATATTCCATTGTTACCCTCCATAACTTCTGATTGTTGCCGTCTTGACTATTATGTATCTTTTCTTTCCAAAATGGTATAGGCTTTTATTTTTATAATGCTGCAAAACTTTTCTTCTGTAAGGTATTCAAAGGATATTTCCCTTTGCCGCCGCTATTGGAAAGCCAAAAGCAGCGGCTTTTTTACGCGATATGACCGAAAAGACTAGAAAGCAGGATATGTCATCATTTGTCATTTCTTCTCAATGTAATAACTGCATGGCATATCAAGCCAAATACAAGAGAAAAACAGCCACCGCCAAATAGTGATGCTCCCCACCCTGCACCCGACATTGTCATAAAACCGCCAACAAAGAAAATACCAATGCCAAGAAATATCCCGACACCATAAAAAAGTCCAATTGCCATATCATACTTATTAAATTGTCGTTTCTCTTTTTTTCACATGTTTCCATTTTTGTTATTACCTCCTTCGCAAAATCGTCCATGTGGACTCCAAAAAGAAAACAAATTTTTTTCAACGTATTTAAATCGGGTTCATTAACATCTCTCTCCCAATTCGATAGCGCCTGCCGGGTAACATTCAATTTCCCAGCCAGTTCTTCCTGTGTCATTCCCGATTGTGTTCGCAGATGACGTATTTGCTTTCCTGTTGTAATATCCGTCTGTTTCTGGTTCAAAATGGTTCCTCCTCTCTGATGCTGATTTTATCAATGATATTTCGCAATAGCCAGCAATGAACGTTTGCATTGCGCAAGATGTTACATTATCTTCTGAAACATATGCCGGATCTTGTCTAAACGGCTGTTCGGGCGGCGTGGCTGAAACACAGGCTCGCCGGAAGTTTCCTGATACCCTTTTAATTCTGTAATGCAGACACTTCTTCCATTTGTATAAAAATTCAAATCATTTCTATATTCACCAATACAACGGGCAGGGATTTCCCCCTTAAAAATAACTTCATCTTTTTCAAGTCTGGTTGATTCAATGATTGCGCAATACTTTGGTGCGTCATTATAAGCCCGTGAAAGATATTCCTGCGGTGCAAAAAGGGTAAAGGAAAGGTATGGTTCCAACAGTTGTGTTCCTGCTTTTTTCAATGCCTGCTCCAACACGACAGGCGCAAGAAAACGAAAATCAGCGGGGGTGCTGACCGGGCTGTAATAAACTCCATAATCAAAACAAATTTGGCAGTCTGTCACTCCCCAGCCATATAAGCCCTGCTCCATTCCATAACGCACACCCTCCATGACGGCATTTTGAAAACTTTGGTTTAAATAGCCGAGAGATACCTCGCTTTTATATTGTGTTCCGCTTCCAACAGGAAGCGGTGTTACAGTCAAACCAATAGATGCCCAAAACGGATTCGGCGGCACTTCAATATGAATCGTGTAGCTCGCTTTTTTTTGCGGTCTTTCCAGATAAATAACCGAAGGCTCTTTCATAGCCACGCCCACATGATATTTTTCTTCTAATAGCGAACAAATAACTTCTAACTGTACTTTTCCCAAAAAAGATAATATAATCTCATGTGTAACAGTATCAATGTCAAAATGCAAAAGAGGGTCTGTATCAGCAATCTCTGTGAGGGCATTTAACAGGGCTTCCCTTTGCTCCGGCTTTTGCGGCTCTACCGTTGTCCGAAGTAATGGCATGGGATTATCAATCCGTGTTTTGTGAGGCAGGAGTTTTTCATTTCCCAGAATGTCGTTCAGTTTCAAAGTATCATCAGCTAAAATAACAATTTCTCCCGGACAGGCATGGTCAACCGGGACGATTTCACCATTTGACGGAATACACATTTCTGTAATCTTTATTTTTTCCTTTTTTGACAGCAGCAGGGTATCCCGTAAATGGAGCGTCCCATGATACAGGCGTAAATAAGAAAGCCGTTTTTTCCGCTCTGTATACTCAACCTTAAAAACATATCCACATAATTCAGACTGAATATCGTCTGTTTCTGTAATGAAAGTTTCTGTAATCGCTTCAATCAGTTTTTCTGTTCCTAAATTGTCTTTTGCACTCCCATGATAAACAGGAAACAAAGAGCAGCATCTGGTTCTTTTGCACTTTTCATATTGTAATTCCTGTATATCCAAAGAATCCTCTGCAACATATCGTTCTAATAGTTCATCGCTTCCGGAAATAATCATATCCCATTTGTCCAAATCAGAAATATCGGTCATGGTTATCTTTGGCGACAGGGAAACCTCCTGCATGACAATCATATCACTGGTAAGTTTATCTTTAATGCTTTGGTAAACACGCCGCAGGTCGATCCCATTTTGGTCTATCTTATTTATAAAGATAATTGTCGGAATGTCCATTTTCTGAAGCGCATGGAATAATATACGGGTTTGTGCCTGTACGCCGTCTTTTGCCGAAATGACTAAAACAGCTCCGTCAAGGACAGATAAAGAGCGGTATGCTTCGGTTAAAAAATCCATATGACCGGGAGTGTCCACGATATTGATTTTATAATCATTCCAGCAAAAAGAAGTAACCGCTGTCTGAATGGTAATTCCGCGCTGCCGTTCCAAAATCATAGTGTCTGTTCTTGTAGTTCCTTTATCCACGTTTCCTTGTTCCGCAATCGCTCCACTGGTGTACAGCAGGCTTTCCGTCAATGTTGTTTTTCCTGCGTCTACATGGGCGAGAATTCCAATATTGATTATTTTCATGTGATTGTCCTCCTTTTACAGCCCCAAAAGGGCATAAAAATCCCCAGCAGTAAAATACTTTTACCACTGGGGATTATAATTTGCGGACATACACATATACAGCATACACCTGTTTGTGATTGCTGTTTTTCGGATATGTCAAAATTGATAAGGCAAAAGTATTCTTAAATTGGGTACAAAAAACCAAGCCCCCACAAAAGGGACTATCATAATCCTTTGTTCCCACTATTTGATTATAGTTTTATTTAAGAATACCTTGCCGCATATTTTTTACTCCTTTTTTGGAATGATGCTATTATATCACATTAGTTTTAGGAAAGAAAGTACCTAAAAGAAATTTTTCTTCCCCTTATATGTAACAATCATACCGACTTTCTGGCGTTCAGAATGGTTTCTGCTGTCTGCTGTGGTGTTTGGTTGGAATTGTCCAGCCAAAAGCCGATCCGTGGTGTTGTCTGCATAAATGTATCGTATAAGGTTTCAACCGTAAAGCCGGAATAGCCTGTTTTCTCCCTGTATCGTTCCCTTCCTTTTATTGTTTCCACATCTGGACAAAGAACGACAACCTCAACAGGGTATTTATGCGGCACAAAAAATATGTACATGTAACTAATTCAACACATTTATAATTTGAATAGGGACATTATAGCATTTACTAAATACAAATTCAATGTATACGGAAATAAAGATATAAGGAGTGGGAAGGATTCCGCCGTAGTCGGCATTGTAGGAAAATCCAAAAGTTTAGATTTTCCCACAATGCTTATCTTTTGGTCTTTGGTTCGGAATAGTGTAGTGCTGGCGGTCTATCTCTTGTTTTCGGTTGCTTGCTTCCTTACCGTACATGAGCATTGCTGCAAGGGCAGTAAGTAACGCATGGTCTTTTTCTATCAGGAGATCAACATACTTCTCTATAATTTCTTTTGCGACCCGACTAATATCTTGGCCTAACACATATAAGAAATCAATGTGTAATGCGTATTTTCCATCATTTATAATTATAAGGTCCTTATCTGTATGAACTTTGTTTCGGAACTCTCCGTTTACCCTACTATTTAAGGCGTGGTTCTGGAGTTTGCTTCCTCCATACAATCCGCGATAGAAAACAAACAGCTTTGTATATTCGTACCCTTCAAACTTTTTGTATTTATCCGGTTTGCCAAAGAACTCATCTACATAAAAATTCAGAATTGAGTAGATGGCATAGTAATTCGCCAAACTCCGCCTTGTTTTTGCTGTTCCATGGATTGCTCCGGATTTCTTATCCAAATATTGAATTAGCAAGCTTTCTTCGTATATCTGCTGAGATTGGCCCGGAAAGTGCTTTTCTATAATTTCTCGAACAAAGCTTTCCATTTTTAGCCCCTCACATATTTTGATTTGGCAGTTGTCTTTCGCCTCTTTACCTTCTCTATACTCTCACCCTGGTATGTGCTAGCAATTCCAGTTCTCCTCAAACCAATCCTAAAATATTCTTCATTGATATCAATCCCAATAGCCCTACGATTCAAGCTGACGGCTACAGCTGATGTGGTGAAACTTCCTGCAAATGGGTCTAGTATAAGATCACCTTCATTTGAAGATGCCTTAATAATTCTCTCTAACAAAGACTCCGGTTTCTGTGTTGGGTGGTTCTCATACTCGTCCATTTTGAAACGGACACGAGGAAACGTCCATACATTACCCGGAACTTTCTGCGTATTGTAGGGTTGAGGTGGATCTTTTCTGTAATTGATAAGCTTTCGTTGCGCACCAGTCTTTGCTTCCACCAAAACATCTTGTCCATTGAAAGTGTACCGTGAATTTGAGGATTTTGTTACCATCAAAATAGGCTCATAAAGTGATCCAAACATTTTCTTTGATTGAACACCAGAACTGTCATATGTCCATACTATTCTACATAGGACATGATACTTTTGGCTCATATAAATATCAAGATATGGCATGTGCTGCGTCGCCGTCATAAAATACAAAGTGCCATTATCTTTTAGTATACGCATACATTCATCGAGCCAAATTTTGCACCAAGCAATATAATCTTCAACAGAGTTCCATTTATCTTGATTGTTTCCAAAGTCCTTACCGATATTATATGGAGCATCTGCAAAAATCAAATCAACAACACCGCTTTTGATTTTTCTCAATACACTGATGGCGTCGCCCAAAACTGCAAGAGAATATTTGCTATGCTCTTGAATTAGGTCATCGGTTGTGATAAAGATGTCATTAAAATCATATTCCGCTAAATGGAGCGGTTCTTGCAAGACAGATGCGTTTGTTTCAATATAATCAAATAAAGTTTGCTGGCACATATTAATCCTTTCCTCGCACTGATGTTCCACAAACTCCACTCGCATAGTTGGGATATCATTAACTATCCATTTTGTATTATAACAGCATCTTCCTCTTTCTTCAATCCTTTTTGTGCTAAATCACAGAAACATTTTAGGTCAGTCATTTCGGTGCAGGTTGGTTATAAGCAAGGTTGCAGCAAGACTATGCCCTGCTGCAACCAATCATAATAATCAGCGAGTGACTTGTATCCCTCGCTCCTTTGCCCAGGCGCTGGCCTTGCTGCGCCGTTCCTCGCTATATGGGGCAGTTAGCCGGAAACTCAGCCACCCTTTCTCGATCTCGAATGCCATCCCGCCCTGCCCATCGTCGTCCATCTGCCTGCACAGGCTGGGGTATTGCTGGGCGTCAAGGATTTTGAGAGGAGGTCCACAATGCCGATCATAAATGGAAAATATAAAAATCCCGGGTGGGTTAATAATCAGCAGCCCCCCATCAGCGCGGAGAATTTGAACGACATCAGCACGACCCTGGAGAACCTGGACGCCCAAGGCGGCGGGGGAAAACGCGTCTGCCGGTTTGTTGTCGGCACTTCCACCGCCGGGTGGACCGCCGCCGACTGCGACTACTTGTGCGACGGAGTCGATGACAATACCGAAATCCAAGCCGCGCTCACTGCCCTGACAGGCGGGGGAGAGGTTGTGCTCTTGGACGGGACCTATCATCTGGGCGGCCCCATTACCGTCCAGACAAATGTCAGCCTGCGCGGAAACGGGCGGGCCACCGTCCTCAAGCGGGCCACTTCCGGGGGAAACGGAGCCAACGGAGTTCTGATATCCCTCTTGTCCAATTGCGCCCTGCTCAATCTTGCCTATGACGGGAGTGGGTATCCTCTGGCGGCGGGGCAGTCCAGGATTGAAATTGTCCTTGCAGGCGGGTGCCGGATTCAGGGGTGCAAGTTCTCTCAATGCGCAGATACCGCGCTATGCTGCGAAACCTTTGGGGGATTCTATCAAATCGACGCCTGCTCATTTGAGAGCGGTGTGACAGCGGTGTTGATTTCCTGCTCCGGAACGGTAGAAATCACCCGCAACAATTTTATGGCGGATACAATCCAATCAAAGCGGCCCTCCGGGACCAGGGTCGCCCCTTGTGTCCATATCTCCGATAACTTATGGTCTTCAGCGGGGACGATTCTCCTCAGCGACATTGGCAACGGCAGCATTGTTGCCAATAACACCTGGCTGCGTGAACTCCAACTGCTGAACACCTCCGATACGGTGTATAACTTCAGCTCCAGCTGTCTGGTGAGCGGCAACATCTTTTTCCCGCCCAGCGCGGGAACCACCGCCATAATATTGGGCCCCGGGACGGGCAACAATTTCATCTCAGGGAACCTTCTTGTTGAGTGGTATGGTGCGGCCCCTCCGAAGGTCGAAGACAACGGGACCCGGAATATTGTTCAATTCAATAGTACCGGGCAGGGCAGCGGTGGTATTAGCTCCCAATTGGTCACCCTGTCCGCCTCCGGCTGGTCCTCCAACCGGCAGATGGTCACTGTGCAGGGCGTCTCCGCCAACGAGGCGGCTCAGCTGATAACCCCTGTCCCCACCGCCGCCAGCCAGACCGCATACTACAACGCCGGAATCAAGCTCACCGCCCAGGCGGCAAACAATTTGACCTTTACAGCGGAGGCCGCGCCCACGGCCACCCTATCGGTGTACGTCAATATTCAGGAGGTGGAATAATGCTGAATAATCCGGTCATTATCCAAGCGCCGCAGGGAGATATCAAATTTCCGGTTTACGCAAGCACAATTACGGTTCGTAATGATTCGAATTACGAGGTATCGTTCGATTATTCAGAGAATAAAAACGGGAAAATCTCCCCTGCTGTAATATATATTTCAAAGAAAACCGCTCAAACTCTGTATAATGTGCTGCCTGGTGTATACTTTGTCTGCGTATCGGTTGTTGATGTGGGGAGCTCTTCACCGTTTGTATTGGCTGACGCGGTATCGACTAACGAAAATATAATTACTGGATTGCGCATGGGCTACTTTGACCAAGGAAAATACATTTCTTTTATCGGGAGAGTTATGAATTTAACAAGTAATGGCAGCGCAACCATTACAATCACCTAAAAAAGAGGAGCAATTATGCTGAAAACCAACGTAATTCAGAAGACTTACCAAATCACCTGCCGCGCCCCCTCCGGCGGCAAGACAATTTTCGTGGTGGAGGCGGAGAGTGAAGCGGCCGCCCTGCTGCGCAATCCCTGCCCGAATGGGTTGGAGCTGGTCGAGGTGGTGGAGCTGTGAGCGGACAGGACGAGGTGCGGGCCATCCAAAAAGCCCTGGAGCCCTGGGTCCGAAAAATTGCCGAGGACGCCACACGCAGCTGCGTCCGCCGCCGTACCATGACCGTGGTCTCCGCCCCCAACGGGACCACGATGGGAGTGCAGGAGCCCTTTGACCCTGCGGTAATGAACCTGCCCTATCTGGCCTCCATGGCGGGGGCTAAGGCAGGCGACACGGTAACGGTGGAGTGGGTGTATGGGCTGAGCAACGCCGTGGTGATAGGATAAAAAAGGAGGGGCGCTATGGCACTCTATCAGCCGACCAACATATTTCCCTCTTCCTTCGCCGGACAGGGCGGTGGAACGGTGGACGCCGCCCAGCCGCTCACCGTCTCCTGGCAGGTCAATGGAAACTCCGCCCTGACGGCCTACCAAATCGAGATTTTCCAGAATACCGGTGCGGCCAGCCGGGTATACAACAGCGGAAAAGTAAACATATCTCCATTCTGGGGCGTCAGTGCAACGGGAGAAATCCAATACTTCTCTGTGACCATCCCCAATGCCGGGCTGGTCAACGGGTACGCCAACGGCTACAAGATGCAGATCACCCAGTTCTGGAATGGCGGGAGCGTGCAGCAGCTGTCCCCCTCCTGGTTTATAACCCGTGCCGCCCCCTCCCTGTCCATCCAGTCCTTTGCAAATCCTGTCACAGGGCGCAAGGCGGAGTTTACGGCTCTCTATACCCAGGTGCAGGGGGACGGGCTGGACTGGTTCCGCTGGATGCTGTGCGAGGCGGGCCACGAGGACACCCCTCTGGAGGACTCGGGGAACATCTATGGCTCCGGGGAGATCAAGGTCAGCTACGACGGCCTGTTTACCGGCGCCAGTTACCGGGTTAGATGCCTCATCCAGACCGAGAATGGCGTGAGAGCGGATACGGGGTGGACCGATTTTACCGTTCAATACCAGGTGTCGGATATGCTGGGCTATGTGGATGCCTGCCGCCATCCCATTGAGGGAATTGCCCTGCGGTGGCCGCTGGTGTCCTACATCCCCGGTACGGCCTCCGGACCCTATACCATCCAAAACGGGATCCTGAATCTCCCCGCCGGGTCCTCTGTCAGCTGGACAGAGCGCAACGGGGGCGCGCTGGACATTGACACACCTTGGACGCTGGCCTGGAGCGGATATCTGCCCGCCTCCGGAACGTCGCCGGTATTTGAGATTGCGCCGGGGCTGACCTTCCATGTGACGCCCGCTTTGGTGCGGCTGGAGCTGAACGGGACTGTCCTGTGGTCGGACAGTATGCCGGGGATCGTGCCCAATAGCCCCATGCGGCTTGTGATAACCCCCAGGGAGGTCCACTTTTATCACATCACCCGGCAGGGGGGACTGTTTCCCCAGACTACTCTGTTCCCCTCTCCAAGCCTGTACCCCAATGGCGGGACCTACTCCTGGCGGAAGATCACCTACCCTCTAACCTGGGTACAGCCGGCCATTTCGGGAATTACCCTGTACGGAGAGCAGAGATGCCAGTGGCTGACGGTGTTGGCCGGGGAGGCGTCCGGTACGCTGCTGAATGACCTGCTGACCAATCTGGCCTTTGAGCTGGACTGGACGCTGGACACTCGCTTTTTGGCGGGATTCTATCGGGGCTTGAACGGCGGAAACATAGCCCCCGTGGGCGACACCATTACCGGTATCGCACTGTACCGCCGCCGGGAGGGGGAAAGCCGGTTACACCTGGTCGCCAATCTCCCCATTGGCACCTTTGAACTGCTGGACGAGGGATTTCGCAACCAGGAGACCTACACCTACTACCTGTTTGTCATCGGAGGGAACACCTATGTCTCTGCCCCGCTGATCTCCAATCCCATAACACCCATGTTCTGGAACTGGACCATTCTGCGCACACAGCTGGAGGATGGGGCCTACCATGTGAAGGAGGCCCACGTGTTCCGAAATTCGGTGAGTACCGACAGCATTACCAACAACAATGTCCCCCAGCTTTTACAGAATTTTACCCCCTATCCCAACCGCCAGCCCAGCTCCTGTAACTATCAAAGCTCCACGCTGACGGGCTACATCGGGGAGGTGGACTATAAGAGCAACCAGTACCGGGACACCGTGGATATGGCGGACCGGCTGAGGGCCCTGTCGGTGAGCTTGGACCCCAAATTTCTGCGGGACCGGAAAGGGAATCTGTGGAGAATCGAGACCGGGGCCGCGGTGTCCTTCCAGACCGGGGACAATCAGGCGCCTCAGCCCTACTTCGGAACCTTTCCCTGGGTCGAGACGGGAGATGCGGAGGGGGTGTCTATCATCAGCGGCCCCGGAGACTGGAATGGCGGGATGGAGCCGGAAGAGAAGGCAGAACGGGCGGCCATTGTGGTGACGGCCCCCGCTGGCTCCCTGGTGACCATTGCCGCAAACGGCGCTGTAGTCCTCTCTGAGACGTGGGCGGGGCCGGTGGTGTATTATCCCTCCACCAGCGGAAACTACGCCGTGAGCGCCGTCCTGGGGCCGGATTCCGCCCAAAAGACGGCTGTGGTGAGCGGAGACTTGACCTACTATGTAGGACTAGTGTTTGAAGGAGCCATCACCCTGACCGCCAGCGGGCCAGCCGGCAGCAGCGTGACCGTGACGGGGAACGGATTCAATCAGACGAAGGTGATTCCTTGACCATCTGCCGTCTTTGACAAAAAAAAGGAGGAAACTATGGGAACGGTGAGTTTTGAGGTCCCGGGGCCCGGCACATATCAGGTAACATGCGACCCCAAACTGGACACGCTGGCCAACAGCGGTACGGCGGGAGACGTCCTGGCGGGGAAGCAGTTTTATAACGACCAGAACGCCCCGGTGACGGGGACGATGCCCAACAATCCGCCCCAGCAGGTGAGCGTGGCAGGCGGGGAGAGCTACACCATCCCCCGGGGCTACCACGACGGCACGGGGAAGGTGACGGGGACCGGGGCGGCGCTCCCCGCGCTGACTAATCCAGGGGAGCCCGGGGACCTGCTGAAGGACAAGCAACTGATTGACCAAAGCGGGAACGTGGTGACGGGGACCCTGGAGCTGGGGACCAGCACCTCCGACGCTACCGCCACGGCGGGGGATATTCTCGCCCCCAAAACCGCCTATGTGGCTGCCGGGAAGGTGACCGGGACGATTGCAACCCGGGGAGACAGCGACGTGACCGCCAGCGGCCCTCAGGTGGCGGTGCCAGCCGGGTACTACCCCCAGGCGGTGAGCCGCTCGGTGCAAACCGCTGAGCTGGGAGCTCCCGCAATAGCAGTGGATAACGCTGGAGAGATTACCGCCACCGTTGCCCAGGATGAGGGGTACGTACCTGGCAGCACAAAAACAGCCACAATGCAGCTTGATACGCAAGGAGCGCAGACTTTAATCCCTGGGGCCGCCAATCAAATCATCCCGGCTGGGAAATACTTGACCGGAGCACAGACCGTCCAGGGGGACGCAAACCTTCTTCCGGAAAACATCAAAAAAGGGGTATCGCTGTTTGGCGTGGCGGGAACGTATGAATCTGGCCTGCCTGCCTATGTGCGCACCATCGCCCTGACTGCTGACCCGCCGGAGGGCGGCACAGTAACCGGCGGCGGGGGTTGCATCGGACGGGATGATAGTAACTGTGAATACCATTTCATTGGATGGCCATAGATTTATGAATTGGCAGGAAAATGGGAAAAACGTCTACAATGCGCCAGAGTATACCTTCGAGGTTACAGGCGACCGAAATCTAACAGCAATATTGGAAAATGTTTCTGGAAGGCTTCCTTTAGGGTATCGGGAGGTCGAGTACATACAATCGGATAACTATTGCGGTATTGATACCGGATATTCCCCAAGTCTTTATGATGACAAAATTATCGTAGATATAATGGCAGAAAATTATACAAGTGGAGATGAATATATATTCGGGAATTTACTTGTATCAAACCGAAATATTCGATTGTATAGAACATCTTCAGATACTATAGGCGTGCAAACATCTTCGCTAACAAAATCCATAAGTGCAGATATATCCAATGTTAGGGCGCTTATAAATTGGGACAGTTTAGCACGTGACCTTCGTATCAATGGCGAGTTTGTGACAAGTGTTAGTAGAGTTGGTTACTCAGGGGGAAGATTGTACTTATTTTCCCACGAAGCATCTAATAAAAGTATTAAAGCCAAGCTCTACTCCGCTAAAGTATACAATCAGGATTCGCTTATACGTGACTTTATCCCCTGCATAGATCCGGCTAATACCATTGGGCTATATGACCTTGTAGAGGGGCAATTCCACCAAAACGCATGGAGTGGAATGCTAACCGCTGGCCCCGCGGTCTGAAAGGAGTGACCCCAAGCCATGTAGCGACAAAGCGGCTTACAGCAGCGCCAAAGGTCCTGGTGCATAAAAAATGCCGCCCAGTCAGGCGGCAAATCAGGTATTTCCGTAGTGTGTCCCGCACTGGGCAATTTCCAAAACCCCATTTCGGACCCGGTAGACAAGGCGGTTGGTCCCGTCGATGCGCCTGCTCCACCAGCCCCCAAATCCTCCTTCAGCGGTTCCGGCTTCCCGATGCCTTGAAAGGGGTCCCGCTCGGCGTCACGAATGAGCTTGTTGATGCGCTTCACCATTTTAGGGTCCTTCGCCTGCCAGGCTGTATACTCCTCCCAGGCGGAATCAGACCAGCACTTAATCATCCTGTTTCTCCATCAGCTCATGGACTGTACCCTTCCCGATGTCCAACTGGGCAACGGACCGGCGCAGGACGGCTTGGTTGGCCTCGTTCCAGAATGGGTCGGCGGAAATCTCAAAGGGGATGCGCTGCTCCAGGAGGGTCTTTTTTACGAAGATATTGACGGCAACGGAGGCGTTCATCCCCACTTCCGCGCAGAAAGCGTCAAAGCGGGATTTTACATCCTCATCCATGCGGACGCTGAGGGTGGTTTGGGCCATAAGGTCAGCTCCCTTCTAAAATGTATGGATATTGTAACACAGTGTAGGAACACTGTCAATAAAAACACGACCGCCCTCACAGGCGGCAGGATTTGACAAAACACGGCGCAGAGAGTATGATAAGCGTGCCCGTCAGCCAGACGGGACGAAGTGCGCTGTTACATACAGGCGGTTGGCCCACCGTTAATACCCCGTTGCGAGACTTAAAAGGGGGGAGGTGGTTGCTGATGGGAAACGATGTTCGGAAGTTTATCTTTCGTGTCGTGGTGTGTTTGGGCATTGTCATTATGATTTTGCTTCTCACCGCCCCAAAAGCGTGTTAGCCGCCCGGTCCCTACCCGAGCGGCTAACGGTTTAATCCGTTTGTTGCATTAGGGCTGACCGTCAAAGTAACAGCGCCCTTCTGTACTTATTATACCCCCCCGCCCCCGTTTTGTCAACGATGAAACGGAGGCGGTTTTTGTCAGATATTCCCGCCGGCCTTGCCCGCCTGGAGCTCTACATCGACGCCCTTATGAACGGCAGAGGGAATTATTGGACCCCGAGTTTTTGCTTCAAGCCCTCTTGAAGGACCTGGGAGAAGTTGATTCCAGCCTGCTCCGCCTGAGCGTTGAGCCAGCTGGGAATCGTCAGAGTTTTTTTCATCGTGGTCTTTTGAGCTTTCCCCCGGATGACAGGCATATAAACCTCCACCATAACGGGGATATCTCCCTCTCCCAGACTTAACGCATGAATATCCGACGGCTCCGGGATGGTTTCGCCGCAGTCCTCAGAATCGAAAAGATAAAGGCCAAGAGCTTCCTGCGCTCTCAAGAAGGCTGTATTGGTATCGTGGGCGCAGGTCAGACAACCGGGCAGATCGGGGAATGATACAGATATCCCATCCTCGGCATAGTTGAAAATGGCAGGAAAAAAATAACGGTCTTTCACTGTAAAACCTCCATTCAAGGGAAAATAATCCCGGATTGTTTAGAAATGCTTTTTAGTATATTCTTTGTCATATCCTTTTCCGGGTGTACGACCGTGACTTTCCCCGGCTTGGTATCGTGCTTGAACTGATGGTGGTCCCCTACGCAGGAGACTTCAAACCACCCGTCCGCTTTCAGCATTTGGATCACCTCTCTGGAAGAATAGCTTTTCACCTCACCACCCCTTTTACCCTACAAAAAATTATAGCACGTGCTCCAACACGTGTCAATCAAAAGGAGGCGATGCCCTTGACCGACCGGGAACGCTGGGCGGCCTACTTAACCGCTCTGGAGGGTCCATTTCTCAAGCTGGCGCGGCTGGACTTTCTTCAGCCGGACGGCTCTCTGGCTTTTTCCATCGACAACAACCCCAAAAACCGCCGGGCGGGGGCCTTCCTCCAGGAGGGGGAACTGACTGTCAACCTCCAGAACGGCCAGCGCAGGCAGGCCACGGTCACCCTCTCCAACCTGGATGGAGCTTATGACTTTAATGTCAACAAGGTCTGGTTCGGGCAGCAGATACGCCTGATGGAGGGGCTGATCCTGCCGGACGGCACCGACTACTACCTCCCTCAGGGCGTGTTCTATGTCAGGGACCCGGAGGAAACCCTTGAACCCGGGCGGAAGTCTGCCCGGTACAATCTGGTGGACAAGTGGGCGTACCTGGATGGGACTTTGTTCGGAAATCTGGAGGGCGTCTATCAAATCAATCAGGGAGAAAACCTGTTCACCGCGGTTGCCACCCTGCTTCAGAAGGACCGGGGCAACGGACAGCCGGTGGACCACCTCCCCCCGGTCTTCACAACCTACTACAACAACCGCACCGTAAACCTCCCGGATGGAACCCCTGCCTCCTGGCTTACCGCCCCCTACACCTACCGCTGCGACAGCGAGAACGGCACCTATGCGGAGGTGTTTTTGGAAGTAAACAAAATGCTGGTGGGCTGGATGGGGTACGACCAGACCGGGCACTTCCGGATTGACGCGGCCTATGAGGACATCCTGGACAGGGACAAGCCGGTACAATATGAGTTTTCCCCAGAGCGGATCACCTTCCTGGGGGCAACCTACACCGCCAAAAACACCGAAGTATATAATGATATCATTGTTCGCGGGACCGCTCTGGACGAGAACAGACCCATCCCCAAGGGTCGGGCCGTCAACCTGGACCCCCGGAGCGACACCAACGTCAACATCCTGGGATACCGCACCCGGCGCATGACCGATACCGCCTATTACGCCGACGCTCAGTGTCAGGAGTTGGCGGAGTTCCACCTGAAGCGGAACACGGTCCTCCAGAAGTCCGTCACGGTACAGACCTCTCAGCTGTTCCACCTGGTTGAGAACAACTTGGTGACCATCCGGCGGACAGACAAGCCGGGAGAGCCTGTGGAGCGCCATCTGCTGACCGGTTTCTCCCGCCCCCTGGGGCAGACTGGAGCAATGCAGCTCAACTGTACTTCGGTCAATGACTTTCCGCTGGCAACCGCGGCAGGAGTGCCCGGAGTTTAACAAAATAAAATATCGCCGCCGGAATTGGCCGGACGGTAAGAGCCAATCGGGGCTGAACGCATGGGGAAACCCTTGCGCTCAGCCCCTTGTTTTTATTTTTGAAAGGAGAGACACAAATGGCAGCAGAAGAAATTGTAAGACTGAAAGTGGGGATCACCAGGGCGACAGAGGCCCAAATATCCCGATTGGAACGCTTGGACAGGGTGCTGGCGGCCTTGCGGCAGCAAAGCACCGTAAATATCAATGTGAACGGCTTGTCTCAAGGGATGAATCAAGTGAGCGGCGCCGCTCAGAACGCCTCAAATGCTCTGCGGGATGCCGCCAATCAGCAGAGGAATATGCGGGATACCACCGAGGATATGACCCGTACCCAATTGCGGTATAACCTGCTTTGGGACCGTTTGGCAGGCATGACCATCCGTGCTTTTACTGGAAACCTCCGGGACGCACTGGCTGAGCTGAAAAAGATGAATGCGGAACTGGTGGCCGTCCAGAAGGTCACCAAAGCCACCAACGCCGATATGGAGCGCATGAAAAACAGTGCCTTTGAGGTCTCCGGGGCATTGGGCTCCACCCCCTCTGACTACCTGGCCTCTGTCACCAAATGGGCGCAGGCGGGCTATAATGCTCTCTCCGAGGACCTGGGCGAGCTGTCCGCAAAAACTCAGGTGGTAGGCAATGTAAACGAGGAAACCGCCAATAAATTCCTGCTGGCCGTGGATGCCGCCTACAAGTACAAGGGCAATATCGACTCGCTCACCCGAGTACTGGACGGAGCCAACGAAATCGGCAACCAGTTCGCCACTTCTGTGGAGAAGATGGCGGGGGGCATGGGCATTGTTTCTTCTCTGGCTGCCCAAGCCGGAATGAAGGTGGAAGAGACGGTGGCCGCCATTGGCACTATCACCGCAGTGACTCAGGAGAGCGGAAACAGCGCCGCCCGTGCCCTGCGTGCGCTTATTCTGAACATCCAGGGCAGCACCGAGATTGAGATTGACGCCGAGACCGGAGAGCGGTGGACAGAGGACGAAATCCAACGCACCGCCGCCGCTCTGGACAAGTTAAATGTCGCCACACGAGAATACAAGGACGGTGTGGTGGCGCTCCGGAATCCCATGGAAGTCATTGCGGAGATGTCGGAAAAGTACCGTCAGGGACTTATTACGGAGGCGCAGCTTCAGGAGGTGGTCGCCTCCCTGGGCGGCAAGGTGCGTTCTAACCAGCTGATGGCGCTGATCTCCAACTACGAAATGTATAACGATATGCTGGAGACCTACCGGGACAGCGTGGGCAGCGCCGACCGGGAACTGGATATTTACCTCAATGGCTGGGAGGCTAAGAGCAACCGTCTCACCGCCCAGTGGGCGCAGTTCGTCGAGGGTTTCCAGGCCAGCGACATCTCTATGGGCCTGTTGGATGTGGGCAACGGTCTGCTGGAAATTGCCAACACTGACTTGGACAGCGCCGTAGCGCAGGTCACCGCCCTTACCGCAGCGATAATCTTGCTCAACGCAGCCGGAAAAACATTTTCTGCTACCTCTATGGGCCAGGCTATCACGGGGGCCTTTTCGGGGTTGACAGGGCTGATCGGGAGGATGAGCGCCGCGGGGTCCGTCGCTGCGGGGGCTGCTGTGGGTATCAAGGGGCTGGCTGGTGCTCTGTATGCCGCCCTGGGGCCTATCGGATTTATTGCAGTCGGACTGACGGCAGTGATAACAATCCTCGATCTGCTCACTGTCTCTATCGAGGAACAGGCTCAGGCTACGGCGGACGCAGTGTCGGCGTACGAGAAGGAACAAGCTGCTCTGGAGGGCTTGGAAAGCCAGCTGAAAACAATCCAGGACAGGATCGAAGAACTGAACAGCAGAGGAGACAGCCTGACTGTGGTGGAACGGGAGGAGCTGGACCGGCTGAAAAAAGAAAATGAGGAACTGGAGTGGCAGATCGTCCTCCAGAAAGATCTGGCTGAGGCCAAAAAACGGGCGGCGCAGGAGGAGACCAACAAGTCTCTTAACAAGGGATACACCGGGGCAAACTACAACTATCAGCCCTGGAGAGACAGTGCGACCAGCTCTCCAGCCCTCAGCCAGGAGAGTATCGAATACGACTTGGGGCGGCTGTCCGGATTCGAGAAACAGGCTCAATATCTGGAGGGACTGCTGGATAATCTGACAGAGAAGAAAAACCAATTCCTCTCCGCACACGGGGACGGGAGCTGGAGCGACGAAGAAGCCCGGTCCATTAAGGCCATTGAGGAAGAATTTCAAGCCGCAAAGGATGTATCGGCCGGGTTCTACAAGGAGTTGTATGACCTCGTGGACAACCTGCCAGAGGGCCCGGACAAGGACAAATGGATGGGATTGCTGGAGACCCTCCGGGAGGCCATGTATCCGGCCAAGGCCCTGACCGACCAGCTCAATGAACTGGTTGGAGAGATGGACGAGGCGGAGCAGAGCCGCTTTGCCGAGGCTTTGAAACAAATCCAGGCGGACGGCAGCGTCACCACGCAGGAGGTGCAGACGCTGATCGACAAGTTTCCTGTACTGAAAACGCTGCTGGAGGGGAATGCGGGGGCTCTGGATATCCTGGCCCAGTACTTCACCGAGAGCGCAGCGGCCGCCCAGGAAGCGGAAGCTGGAATAGACGGCGTAGGCGGCGCTGCCCAGGACTCACAGAAGGCCATGGAGGATTTGGCTCAAGTCCTGAACGATTGTGCCGCCGGTGCTCAAACACTGTCGGACGCCCAGAGTGAGCTGAAGCAGAACGGTGCTCTGTCTGCAAATACCCTCATTTCCTTGCTGGGAAAGTATGACGACGCCCTGGACGAAGTGGTCCTGAAAGCAATGGCCGGCCTCGCAACCCAGGAGGAGATCAGCCAAGCGCTCCAAAACGCATATGAGGCTGAGGTGAACACCTACAAGAAGGCGCTGCTGGAGAAGGAGATGGGCAATGAGGATTTCTATTCCTCCTGGCTGGACGGTAACGCCGGCACGGTAAAAAAGTTGGCGGACCAGTACGGGGTTGACGCAAGGTGGTACAAGACTTTCGCCGAGCTGAAAACCGCCATTGCGGAAAATGCACAGAACCAGCAGGTCCAGGCGGCAGAAAACGGAAAGAATCAGCAGATAAATATATTCAAAAAGATTCAAGCCGCTTTTTCCAACGCGCAGGATGCCATGTTAACAAAGGCCCAGCAGACTGCGGGGGCCATTTCAGGAATGTATTCCGCCCTGTCCGGAATTTTTGGCGGTGCGGTGTCCGCCCTGTCATCCTCTAAGTTCATGGGGGCCGTCCAGGGCGCGGTCACTGACGCGGTGAATGAGGTCCGGGCAAAACAGGCAGAACAGGCCATGCAGGATGTTCTGGACTCCTTCCAGGTCAGCCTCAACAAGTCCTCCAAATCTTCCAGCTCAAAGAGCGGCGGGTCGGCCAAGGACTGGTATGAGACCCAGATTGAGGCGCTGAAGAAGCTGGAGGAGATCACCAAACGCACCAACCAGGTACTGGAGCGCTCCGACAGCGACACCGCCGGCCAGCGGGTTAAAAATCTCCAGGGGATGCAGGAGAAGATTCTTGCCGCGCAGAAGGATTTTATCCGCCAGGGAAAAGATGCCGCTTCCGACGAGGTAAACCAACTCAAAATTCTATATCGGGGCCTGGCAGATGACATTGAGAGTATTTACAAGGACCTCAACGACAAACTCCTGGCCCGGCATGACCGCCTGGAAAAGGACTTTGAACTGCTGGGCAAAAAGGACCGAACCCTGGAGCAGATTGCCGCAGATGACAAAGCGATGGTAGAGCAATACCGGCAGATGCAGCAGGAGGTCCATGAACTGGCCGACCGCTATCGCGCCCAGGGCGTGCGGGAGAATGAGGACTTTATGCGGGAGCTGGGGGACGCCTGGTGGGACTACCAGGAGAAAATGGCCCGTGTCTTCGACAACCTCAAGGACCACTTTGACGATTATATCAACGAAAGCGCGCATAAAATCGAAGAGCTGGGCCGCACCACCGGCACAGTGGCCCAGCGCATTGAGATCTACGCCCAGCGCATTGCCCAGGCGCAGGCCGCCATGAACATCCTTCAGGCCAACAATGTCAACGGCTCCAACGACGCCAGTATTCGAGACATTCAGGAGCAGGTCTGGAGCGACAAGGACGCCATTCGGGACATTCAGGACAATCTCTGGAAAGAGCTGGAAGACGCCTTTGACGATATTTTCGACAAGGCGAAGGACGGCATTGATGCTGTTCAGGATGAAATCGACGGCATCGAGGACCAGATGGACCGTATCAACGATATTCTGGAGCAGTATGACAAGGAGCTTGAGGGCATTTTAAAGCCCATCAACGCAGTTCTCAAGGAACTGAACGCCCAGCTGGAGGCGGAGAAAAAGCGGCTGGAAGCTCTGACGGCCCCCCTGGAGGAGCGCCGGGAAACCCTCTCCAACCAGATCAACGGCTATTACACCGTCAATCCCGATGGCACGATTAAAACCTACATCCCCGGTCTGGATGACCAAATAGACGAAATCCAGGACCAGCTGGACGACCTTAACGAGGAATACGGCCAGATCAAGGACGCTTGGGACGAACAGAAGAAGCTGGAGCAGGAGGCACTGGAGCTTCAGAAGAAAGAGCTGGCTGTGGAGGAGGCGCAGAAGAAGGTCCAGGACGCGCTCCTGGCCCTCCAGACCGCCCGAAATGAGCGGACAATCTACACACTCAAGGATGGCGTGTGGGCCTGGAGAGCCGATGAGGAGGCCGTGGCAAAGGCGGAAAAGGCCCTCGCTGAGGCGGAAAAAGCCAAGGAGGAGGCCGAAAAGGACCTCCAGGACTACAAGGAGGAGCAGGCCCATAACCTCATTCTCAAGCGGCTGGAGGAGCAGATCAAGGCCCTGGAGGAACAAAAAAAGCTCTTGGATAAGCAGAAAGACCTTATCAACAAGGAGATCGACGCCATCAATAAGCAGATTTCCGCCTTTGAGAAGGAGAGCAAGGCCAGGCAGGACCACCTCCAGAACCTGATTGACCAGAACGAACGGGAAAAAGAGGCCTGGGAGGACCACTACGAAGCCCTTAAAGAACAGTATAACCAGCAGCTGGACGCCCTGGAGGCAGAGAAAAAGGCCGCTGAGGCGCGCAAGAAACAGGCTCAGCAGGAATATGACGACTGGATGGACCGGTGGGACGATATCCGGAAGAGTATTGAAGCGCCCGCCCGGGACCTGAGCGACATTCTCAACGATATCGCCCGGTATGGCACCCCCGCCATGGCCACGCAGGTGGACCGGGTGACTGAGCTGCTCCGAGAGCTGGGGTATGTGCTGGACGATGTAACCGCCGGCAGCGGGTACGACCCGGACGACAGCTGGGGCAACGGTGGCTCCGGGATGACCCGACGGGAAATTATTGACCAGATGCTGGCCAATGGTCAAGCCTATGCCAATGCCTCCCCCGCTGAACAGGCCAGGCTCTATGAGGAAAACCAGCGGCTGGGGGCGCTTATCGGGGCCCACTACGAAAACGGTCAGTGGGATATCTTTGACTACGGCCCCCATGGCGCGACAGTCAAGCCGGGGGTCTATGACGACGACTGGAATAGCGGCTACCGTTCCGGCGTCCGGTCCATGTCTCTGGAAGATCTGGAGAACGATGGGTGGGACACCTACGCCGCGCAGAATGGTATTTACTCTACCACCCGGAGCTATGAGACATCCTACAATACGACTGGTGGGACCGCCACCACCAGCTCTGTCGACGACCATTCTATCACCATGAACGGCGTCACCATCGGCAGCAGCATGGTACACAGACCGCTGTCTGAAACTCTTCAGCTCGTTGGTCTGCACATGGGCACCTGACGCACCGGCATTCCCGGCGGCTAAACCAGGGGCTCTATCCCAGAATGCAGCGAGAACGAAACGGGCAGGGGAAGCCGGTGTCCAACTTGGACACCCCGCATAATAAAACGCACGGCGCTTCATCGCTCCGTGCGTTTTTCACTCGTTTCAGACCGGCGCCTGCTCCACCGGCTCCGGCCGGCCAAAGGCAATATTCATCACCTGGTTGGCGTTGCGGACTGGCAGGGTATCCGGCGCTACCAGGGAGGCATAGCGCTCAGTGGTCTGGATACTGGTGTGGCCCAGCAGCGTCTGCACTTCCCGCATATTCATGCCGGACGACACCAGCCAGGACGCCATAGCGTGGCGCAGGTCGTGGGGGGAGATATCTGTCCGGCCCGTCATCCCCTCAATGAAATCGCCGATGTTGTACTCCACGGTCCGCTTGGTCAGCTTTTTGAAGCCCCCCTTCTTCAGCGTCCCCACAAACAGGGGCATTCCCTCCGGGCAGCCTTTTCGCAGGCGCTCCATGTACGTCCGTACCGCCTCTTGGGCGATTTCGTGGAACGGGACCACCCGCCACTTGTCCCCCTTGCCGTGGCGGACTGTGGCTCTCCCCTGCTCCCAGTCCAGGTCCTCCGGAGTCAGCGCCATCAGCTCCGACAAGCGCAGCCCTGAGGTCAGAAGCAACAAAGACATGGCCCGTGCCCGCAGGTACACACGCCCGGTCATAAGCTCTGGGCGCTCATCCCGAAGAATCCGCTGAATATCCGCGTCCGTCAGGAGACTGTCATAGGGCTTGTACTTCTCTCTGCCAATCAAGTGGCGGCTTACCGGATTCGCCCCCTCCCACAAATCCATCTCCGCCATAAAAGTGAAGGCCGTGGAAACCTGCCGCATATACTGGGCGATACTGTTGGGGGCCATCCCGTACAGGGAGCGGCGGAAGCCCAGGATCATCTTCTTGGTGATCTCCTGCCCGGGGTGTTCCTTAGACATGTACTCCACAAACAGCCCCAGTGTGCAGTCCTTCAGCGCCTGGGTCGCCGGGGACAGCGTCAAACAGTAGCTCTTATACGCCGGAAGCGCGGCGGTGAATTGCTCAATCGTGGGCATAATCTTCTCCTTTACTTTTCCATTGCGGCCTGGAGGCCGCCCCTACTGGGCGGGGGATCATCGCCGGGAGACGCGCCGCCGTCTTGTCGTTGTACTGCCAGACCGGCGCCGCCTCAAGAAATCACATAGTCCTGGTGGATGGCGCGGAACATCTTCCAATAGTTCACCCCAAACAGAGCGCACACATCGGCGATATCCCTTTGGCGGATGATCTTGACCTTTTCCATGCGGCGGCCGAGAAGCCGTTCCTCCGTGTAGGCCTTGAAGCGCTCCAGAATCAACTTGCACAGCTTGAACTTGATGTTTTTCATTTTCAAAATGAATTTTTTCAAAAAAAAGACTTGACTATTGGGAAAAAGCTGGTATAATACATGATGTTGTACAGGCAGTCCAAAACAACAGCATGACAGATGCAGTAGTATCGAAGTGGTCATAACGAGCACGACTGGAAATCGTGTAGCCTGATAAGGGCTCGAGGGTTCGAATCCCTCCTACTGCGCCAAGATAAGTTGACAAGTTTCGACAAGAAATTTGTCAACTTTCTTTTTATATACATTTGTAATTCCCTGGCACCGCAGTGATTTTACTGTGGCATTTTTGTTTTTTGAGGTAAATCATGATGGATTCGTTACGTAAGAGTCAAGTAATTCAAAGATGGCCTGCGAAAGGGTTTCCAAGGGGGTACCTCTAAAATGGCCCAACGCAGGTGCTATGGCTATGACATTGGGCTGAACGGCCAAGTAACAATCAATCCCGATGAAGCCACTGTTGTCCGCTGGATTTTCGAACGTTACCTCCATGGCGACAGTTTGGGAAAAATCGCATCTGCCTTGGAAGCAAAAACATCCGCTCCCCCACTGGCAAGTCCAAATGGAACCGGGAGGCACTCAACAAACTGCTGTCCAATGAAAAATACACAGGATGGGTACTGCTCCAGAAAACGGTCAGCGCTGGTGTAGCTCAAATAAAAAACAATGGCCTCATAAATCAGTATCTTTACGCCGACATCCATGAGGCTATTATTTCTGATGAGATGTTCATGGCGGTACAACAGGAAAAATTCAGCCGTTCTAGATAGCGTCTACATGAGTTAAGCATGAATAGCAACCAAAATAGCGATACAGCGAACGTACACTGCAGCTATAAAAGCATCCGAGGTCTTGGCGTAGCGAGTGGCAATACCTCTCCAGCGTTTCAGAGATAGAAAGCAGTTTTCTACCAGGTGACGTAGTTTATAGAGTTATTGAGATATTTATTATAGTCACGTTGTTCTTTCCCGTTCTTCTTCGGTGGAATCACGGGTTCCATCTCCGCTGAAACCGCATGGGACAGAATATCGTTTGTGTCATAACCCCGGTCTGCCAGTAGGGTTTGTGCGGAAATACCTTCTATCAGGTGGACAGCTTCTTTACAATCCGCTCGGCTTCCTTCTGTAACAAGGATTCGGACAGGCATACCATTCGCATCCACAGCCAGATGTATTTTGGTGTTGAGCCCCCTTTTGTTCTGGACATAGCCTGATTGCCGCCCTTAGCTTCTGCTGCTTGGGGATGTACTTTAATATGGCTGGCGTCGATCATCAGCCATTCATAATCTAGATCATCAATCAGAATTTCCAGAAGTTTTCCCAAACATCTTTTCTGCGCCAACGGATGAACCTCTGATGAACGCTGCCCCACTTCCCGTAATCGGGAGACAAGTTACGCCAGGGTGCTCCGGTTTTTGCAATACTCAAAACACCACATTGATAAAACGACGGTTATCCTGGGCGATTCCTCCCTACTGAACTCGTTGTTCTAGTAAATGGGGTTCAAGCAACGCCCACACTTTATCGTTTATGTCATGTCTGTGATAGGTAGCATCCATCTTTCTCTCCCCTGTCCTCATAAGTTGTTGCTATTCTATCACAATCCCTTCCCCTTGTGTAGACACTATCTAGCTAGAGAGAAAAGAAAGACAGAGTGATACCCCGTAAAAACGAAGTAATACCTTTTTCTTTTGACTTTGTGTCTGGACATTCCCCAAGAGCTTCTATGACTTGCATTTATTGTCGAATTATGATATAATAATTTAAATCATCGATTGCTTAAAGTTCCATGAAGCTAAATATAGACAAATACTGATTGAACAAGGTGTATAATATGTCGTTCAATGGGATTATCCAAAAAATATATAACAAATTTTTCTTTCATCCAGTATATAGTGTACAGGATGTTTTTGGATGCACAGAACAACTTCCACACAATTGTCCAACCTTTGTAGAACGTGGAATACATGAGAGATTTTTGAATGAGTTAGCAAGCAATAATATTATAGTAGTATATGGGGAATCACGACAAGGAAAAACTTGGACAATCGATCGTTATTGTCCGTTACAAATGCGCATTGGCTGTACGTTATCAATAGATATAACCAACGATTTACATAATTAAAGAGTGTAAATGCTCACTTTTACAAAGAATTGTAGATGAATTGCTCGAATCTTAATATCTCTTGGGTATAAATATCATTTTTATTTGTTTTAATCCAAAAATATTTTTATAAATCGGAGTATCGAAAGTGTTCGGCACTGCCAACCCGTGTCGCCAAAAAAGATGCAGGCGAAAAACACCACATGGAAATGTGGTGTTTTTCATATTTTTAGCGGAAATTGCCGAAAAGACAGATGCTTTCTTATCATGCCCTATTGCAACACAACATGTATGAACATCTTTCTGAAACAATTATCCGAGCAATATCCGGATGATGTGATTTTGCTTTGCTGCGACAGCGCCGCATGGCACAAGTCTGGCGGATTGAATTTGCCGGATAATATTGTCTTTTTCTATATCCCACCATATACGCCTGAGAAGTGACTGAGCAAAGCTACGGAAATCAATTTTGCAAAAGCGGATCAAAAGAGTTAAAATAGAAAGTATGGAAAAGCAGAAAATTGTAGAACACTTCGAGGAAGTAGAAACAAGCTGGGAATACAATGGATATTAAGGGGGTCTCTGCTCGGTTCAGGCGAAAGCAGTGCTTTTTCGCTAAAAGGCTATAAAAAACGATGTTTTCTTTGGCCTGTCCCCAATGTTGAGAAATAATGAAATTCCACGATTCCCCATACGAATACGGGAGTTTTGACGAACAAAAAAGGGCCGCGGCCTTTCTTTGCTGGCATAATATTTTTAATTGGACATAGTGTTTTTGCTTGGCGCCATCCTCCTATCGCAGATGGGAAGATGGTAGCAAAAACTTCTCCCGGAAATCTCCTATTATTCTCCTATCGTTCGCAAGTTTTGCCGGAATATGCCGTAAAACGGTAGCCCATACGGTAAACAGTCTGAATATAGCGGGGTTGGCGCGGATTCGACTCGATTTATTTTCGCAGTTCATGGACGGCACGGTCTATAGGCTGGGTGTACTCCATCCCCCAGGCATTTTCACATATTTGTCTGGCAGTCAGTACGATGTTAGGATTTCGCATAAAGTAAAGCAGTAAGAAAAATTCCTGGTGGCGCAGATTAACAGGCTGTCCGGTTTCCGCGTGGGCCGGGTCGTTATAGTGGTTGTATTCGGTATATCGCCGAATTTGGGCGTAGGTATGATTCAATCACTGAAAAGGGGAGCCCCGAAATGCACATATCTGCGCCGAGTTGGATCATATTGCTCACATCTTGATTTGGGATTCTGGATAGGACAATAAAAGGCACAAAACTGATGCATCGAATATATGTCGGCTTGTTGGGTATTACGAAGATAGTCCATACCGATAATCAATAGGTGAAATACCCGTTGTTCAAGTAAGTGGCTTGCCTCTCGCGTGGTTGCAGATGCGGTGAAATTCAAATCATACTGGATAATCAGGGTTTGTAGGGCCGCAATCAACTTGTCAGACAGTCCTACGGTCAACCACTGTATGTTATGTCAAATGTCTTCCTTCTTTCCGAAATATGTCGCAATTTGAGTCACATCTTCGACATAATTCGAATTGAAATGTATCGAAAAGCGGGGCGAAAGCTCCACCCCGCTTTTCGATGATTACCTAATTGGTAATACTGCCTGCACAATAAAACGCTGATTGTGCAAGCCAGTACAGGTCGATAATGCCAATACCCTTGCTGCATCCTCCAACTCTATGTCAATCTGATAGAGTGATTCCGCCGCAGCTTGATATAGTCTATCAGGCTGTTGTTATCCTCGAACTCCAACTGATCAGCATTACCATCTGCCTCTACCCGCCGTACTAAAAAATGGGCTGATATATACAGCATCCGATGTAGCTACGGTCAGTGTTTTGTGAGCCAAAAAGTAATCCTGCGATTCATATTGTTTTAACAGGCCGAATATTTTCCCGCCCGCTCCATGATGTCCATAAACAATCAGGTGAACGCTGTCCTCGTTGGTGCAGTAGTCCAGAAATAAGCTGCCTAAGATTAGGCTATAGAAACATTGAAATATTTTACTCTTTTTCACGCTTCTTTTGCCCAAAAAATCGGTATAATGTCATCGTCACCAGCGCAATTCCTGAAAGTAGTGTGCCCACAATCAAAAGCTGTGTATGATCGCCTGTTTGCGGGATATTTGGGTTGCCTGTTGAGATGCCTTCACTGCCGGGAGATTCTGGAGTAACAGATTCGCCGGGTGTGCTTGGTTCGCTGGGGGTGCCCGGTTCGCCGGGGGTGCCCGGTTTACCGGGAGTGCCCGGTTCGCTGGGAGTGCCCGGTTCGCTGGGAGTGCCCGGTTCGCTGGGAGTACCCGGTTCGCTGGGGGTGCCCGGTTTACCGGGAGTACCCGGTTCGCTGGGGGTGCCCGGTTTGCCGGGAGTACCCGGTTCGCTGGGGGTGCCCGGTTCGCTGGGGGTACCCGGTTCGCTGGGTGTACCCGGTTCGCCGGGAGTACCCGGCTCGCCGGGAGTGCCAGGGTCAATGGGTTGATCTGGATTTACAGGCGGCACTTTGGGGGTATTTGTGATTGTCACAGCAGGATTTTGTTCACTGGCCTCATAGACCGCAGCATCCAAATTATAATTGGATGGCGCTGCCGTTTCTTTCAGCCAATAGCTTTGACCTTTGATCAGCCCCGAAAAAGTGACAGTTCCATCCTGTCCGCTAATACCTGTTTTAATCAATATCTGGCAAGCCGCGTCCGCATACAGCCCAATGGTTGCCCCGGCCAGAGGTGTTGTGCCTCCACTGATTACTTTATTGACAGTGAATGCCCACTGCCGCTCTTGCTCTGTGATACCTGTGGCCTGATAATCCGCTGTAAGCGTTACTGATGTGCCATCGGGCAATTTTACCTTTGGATCGTCATTAACCCAGGAGGGAACTTCCACGGTCATAATTCCGCCGCCAGGACACTGAACATAGTAGGTTGCTCCACGGCGCATCCCAGGGAATTTGACTGTTCCATCAGAGGAAACAGTTGCTTCATTTGCCGGGGTCGGATTAGGTTGACCAGTGGGGTCAGACGTGAAAATCTTCACTTTCTCGCCTGCCATCGGGATGCCGGATTCATTGACCAGCCGGAATACAATATCGGTTGTATGGGCCTCATTCGTCAATTCCAGTTTCAGCTCCGATTTTGCCGCGCCCGCTGTAATCAGCAGGCCGCCGTCCGTTTTACTTACACCGTTAGGGAGGGGATCGCTCCATCCAAAGGCGCTGCCGTATCCGGGAATACTTTCGGTTTCCACCAACTCATAAACCGCGCCGGGTTTTTACCTTAAACGACAGCTTTCCTTGGCTGTCGGTTTTCCCCTGGGCAAAAGGCAGGCCCCTTGTATTGCTGTCGCTGTCCCATTGGTATAACAGGAAGGACACGCCGGAAAGCGGGGCTTGCGTTTCACTGTCGGCCTTGACAATGGAAATGGCAGCTTTCCGGGCAGCTACGCCGCCGCCCCCTCCGCCTCCGCCGCCACCGACGGAGGCGCTGTTGTTTTTGTTGCCGCCCAGCAGAAGGTCGCCGCCATCAAAACGGACGTTGTTGCTGTAACCGCCCGCCTGATAATCCATAATATCCGCCGTATAGGTCAGCACATAGGCGTCCCGGCTATCGGCGCTGATAGGAAGCTGCACGGTAAAGCTGTTTGTATCTGGGTCAAAGCCGGTAACTTTCAGCGGCTGGCCGGTTCCGTCTTTTATATATCCGGGCTTTTGATCTTTACTCGCTGTTGTTCCTGTCAGGGTTGCCTTGTAGAAACGCAGCGTATCAGTGTCCAACTGGAGCCGTTTGTCCAGCGTATCCACAAGAGAAGGCTTTTCCGGGAGGGCAAGGTGGTATGGGTTAATCAACACCTCATACTGGATCAGCTCCTGCTTGCTGTCTGCCGTACTGCTTTTGACAAGACCGTGATTGGAAAAGTTCTGTTGAACGCGGTGAGAAACCTCCGCAAATTCAACTCCGTCCGCCTTTCCGTTCATGCAGATGGTGTTCTCCACCACGACTGGCTTATCACCGCCGAAGCCTAAAATCTCCGGGTCAACTCTGGTATCAAACGTGATGGTCGTCTTTCCTGTGACAGTACCCAAATTGATACTCATCGTTTGACCATTCACATTCGCTGATGCGCCTGAAATTTCCGGATCGGTGCTGAGGGAGTTCTCCACATAGGTCAAGCCGGTGGGCAGATCATCTGTTAAGACCACATCGGCCATAGACAGCCCCGCCGCATCCACCTCTACCGTCCATCTCATCGTACCGCTGGCATAGTCATAGACCGGCGCTTTCTTGGTCAAGACCGTGGCGCTGACATTTGCTGTGCTCTCGGCACTGGCGCTTCGCCCGGTGGTAGTCTGACTTCCGAGAATCATATCATTTGTTGAAATGGTGTTTTTGAACGCTGTTTTTGCTGTGTTGTTTGCAAAAATACAGGGGTCACATACTTTTGTGGTGTAGGTGAGGGTGATAGTTTTCGCGCCGATTTCTCCGACAGTGATCGTAAGTACCTGCTGACTGTATTGTAAATTTATAAGTGCCTGTTCATTGTCTGTTGGGGCGTTCCCATTGATTTTGACTGCAATAGCATTTGTACCGTTCACCAATTCCAGGCCGCTGGTATGTCCAACGGGACACTGAGGGCCAATGGCGCTCAAATCATCTGTAAACGTACCTCTTCGGAGATTGGCCTTGTGGGGATTTATTGTCACCATCCATTCAATCGTCCGATCATTTGCGTTATAACCATTGGTTGTCTTGACCAGCGTGGCCGTGCCGGGAGTTCCGCTGCCATCCCCGCTGCCAACGGGCGTTGTGGCCTTGGGTGTGGAATAGGGCGAACCGTTGTAAGCAAATGTAAACCATGCGATATTGCTGCCCAGGTTTGTGCCGTTGTCGTACATATCCTCCGGCACATGGCTCTGATAAGTGATGGCAACAGGCTGGCTATTCGTTATAATTGGGGAAATGGTAAAATCGTTATTTGTTCCGGCTGTCGCTGTTACGGCTGCTCCATCCACTTTCACCGAGCCATCCACCAATGTACTGCCATTAGGAAGTTGATCGTGAAGCGTCAAGCTGTTATCATTGGTAAACGTAAAGCCATTCGGCTGGAATGTAACTGTCCAATCAGTAGTAGAGCCCTTTCCGGGATTGCGGGTGGTGTGCCCCTCCTTTGTCAGCCATGTGGGTTGGGGAATAGCTACGGTCTTGCTGCTGCTGATGTTCAAGCTGTTGAACACGCCACCTTCACCGGCAAATAAATCTGCGGCATTCGTTACGCTCTTGCTACCCGTACCGCCCGGCAGGAGAAGATCGTCGTTGATAGAGGTCTGATAGGTAATCGACAACGGTTTTGCCGGTTGTCCTTGTGTAGCCTGACCTGCGTTGAATCTCGTGCCGCCGAATGTCAAGGTTGTATTGCCGCCGTCCGCTGGCGTTTCTACAACTACATACACATTCTCGCTGCCTTGAATTTGTTCACGGGAAGTATAGGCTGTAACCTTTTGACTGTCTATCGTTACGCTATTATTGACGTAGCTGTGCAAGGAGGTATTAATGGTGTCCCGCAGTTCAAAGGGGGTGTCAAGTGCCACAGGGTCATTTGGGGCGGGGTTCTGCCACGGGGTATAGTCGATTGTCCAAGTAATCGTTTTGTCCTTTAAGCTGCCGCCCTTGTTGATCTGCGCCTTTGCCGTTACCGGCTCGTTTTCCGCATAGCCGAAGTTGAGTTGTGTGTTGTTTTCAAACTTCATCGCGTAGAGGTTGCTGTTTCCGTCTATGGGGTTTTCTCCTGGAGGAACCGCTCCCGCCCGGGCACAGTTCAAATAAAAATAAGCATCCTGGAGTTCTCCATAATCCGATAAAATTGTGCCGCTTCCGTCCGCCTTTGCGTCAAATGTGACCCATGCGCTGCTGCCATCGGCATAGATTTTGCCAAATTCTACTGAACCCTTATCGGTTTCAATCGTCAAAGCCGGCCCGCTACTCAAATTAGGCAATACCAAATGGGGAGATACTTCCAGGTAATAGTTCGTTCCTGCTGTAATCTGTTCACACTGTCCTTCCGAAATTGCATATGTATAGCGCAGGATCAGCTTATCATCTCTTTTTAGCAAAGCATTGTCTGGAACTGCTGCACCTACTGACTGGCCATCGGCACCGGCATAATGGAGGGTTATGCTGCCAAATGTTACAATGCCGGAAAGCAGCGGCCCTCCGTCCGCGGCCCGCGTCAGGGCGGGGAGAAAGCCCGTCAACATAGACAAGCACAAAAGGAGTGCGGCAAGCCGTACTCCTGAATTGTGTTTGGATTTGGGTTTCCGTTGGAGTCGTTTGCCGCCCCGGCTGTGACGATGAAACATACCCATTTCATATTCTCCTTTTTGTCGAATCATTAAGACCGTCCCATTTTCTGCCTTTGCACCGCGAAAATGTTTTGTGTAATTTTCTCCTGATCGGCATCGGTCAGTTCCAGAAACCGGCATCCGTATACAAAACCATCTTTTCCCTTTTCAATGACGCGCATGACCTGGCTGAACATAGCAGATTCCGGCCTGTCCTCTAACAGCCTGACTTTCAGCAAAAACTTATCGCCGTCATAGTATCTGCACTCCGAGCTGATACAGGCTCCGCCTATGCTGATATTCAGCAGCTTGCACGGCCTTTCACCTATCGACAAACCGCTGAACATGGTTGCGGTGGCGTCAAGATTTGTGTCAAGGCGGAAAAAGGCGCGGTCGTTTCCAATCCGGCATACTGTCAATTCTGTGACGGAACATTTATTTTGCGGCAGAGGCGCGATCACGCCCTCCATGTAGACTGCCTTTCGATCCCGGTCGCTGTACCCGCGGATTCTAACAGGAAAGGGTTCCTCCTGAGAAATGTCAGCTTCCGAATATTGATGCAATTCCGCCTGATTCCCGTGCAGGCCCATCAGCTTTGCCACAAAAAGCATACGGCCATCCATAGCCGTTACCTCTACCCGCATCCCCGAATAGATTTCCAGCTCGTCCTCGTCATCTTCAATCTTTTGAGGCGGCGTGTCCGTTTTCCTTCCAAATAAATTGAATCGTTTCATATTGTCTCTCCCGAATTTATCTTTCAAATCTCTGCTTAAACTGTTCGTCAGCCCAGACGACTTGGTTGCGTCCACCTTTTTTGGCGTCGTACAGCATTGTATCAGCAATTTTCAGGTGAACGTCATAGGCGCTTCCCGTTTCGGGGATCACGGTAACGCCTCCTATGCTGACGGTGACCCATTGGGATACCTTCGGATTGTGCGGAATGTGTAAATCTTCTATAGCCTGCCGGATTTTTTGCAGATGTTCAAACATTTTTTCAGAGGATTCACCCATAGAGATCGCCACAAATTCTTCTCCTCCGTAACGGGCCACGAAGTCTGTGCTGCGTTTCAAATGGGAGGAAATTGTTTTTGCCACGGCGGCGATTACTTTGTCCCCGGCTGGGTGTCCAAATGTGTCGTTATACACTTTGAAATGGTCAATATCAAACATACAGACGGAAAAGGGGACGTGCAGTCGGGCCGCTTCGTGCCATTTCGTCAAGCTGTAACGGTCATATCTGCGGCGGTTTGCGACCTCGGTCAGCTGATCGGTCATAGACTGTTCTTCAATCTGCCTGCGGTATCGGTACAGCTTGACGTGGGTGTTCACTCTCGCTTTGACGATTAGGGGAATATATGGCTTTGTAATATAATCCACGGCCCCTAAAATAAGCCCGCGCTGTTCATTTTCCACATCCGAAAGGCTGGTGATCAAAATGACCGGGACGCTTTGAGTGATGATTTCCTCCTGCAACTTTTTCAGCAGTGTAAACCCATCCATTTCCGGCATCACGACATCCAGCAGAACGAGGGAAAAATCTTCATTACTCACTTTGCGCAGACCATCTTCTGCTGTCTGTGCAATGGTAACGTCATATTCGTCCTCTATGATTGCCTTCAGCTGAGTCGCTTGCAGCAGACTATCATCGACAATCAGTATTTTTTCCATAACTCCACTCCTTACTGTATTTGCTCAAACTATCCTCAAAACAACCTAATTTCCCTTATGTTGT
>NZ_QWKI01000112.1 GCF_009911645.1 Pseudoflavonifractor sp. 60 | reverse complement strand
AGGATCAGGTTGGTGGACAGCTGATTGCTCATCTCCTCGGGGACGGCCACCTTCTGGAAGTCGCCGAAGCCGGTGGTAATGCCGTAGGCGACCCGGCCCTCGTTGGCAATTTTCTCGGCCAGGGCGCGGGACTTTTTTATGGCCTCCAGGGCGCTGTCGGCCAGCTCCACAGAGGCGTGGTACCGGGAGACGGCAACAAAGCTCTCTAACGTCAGGCTGTGGCCGTCTATCACAATATGCTTGATTTCTTTTGGAGTCATTATCATAACAATCAACCTCGCTTGCAGCTTATTCCTTAGCCAGCAGAGACAGCCCGCGGCCTTTCCATGTCAAACAGTTCTTCCAAAGCGTTTTTTGCTGGGCCCAGCTCAGGCTGGCGCATGGACATTAGAAGGGACCGTAGCCGGTTACAGTGGCAAAGACCAGGAAGGCACAGCAAACAGCCCACCAGATCAGCACCAGGGGAACAAAAAATTTCCACCACTTGTTCAGCGGGACGCCCGCAATGGCCAGGGCGGACATGGTCATACCGCTTGCGGGGGTGATGCAGTTGGTGGAAGCGTCTCCGAACTGGAAGGCCAGAACGGCGGTCTGACGGGTTATGCCCACCAGGTCGGCCAGGGGAGCCATGATGGGCATGGTGATGGAGGCCTGTCCGGAGCCGGAGGGGACCAGGAAGTTGAAAATGGCCTGGATCAGGAACATGCCGCAGGCGGTGAGCACGGTGGGGATACCATTCAGCAGACCGGCCAGGAAGTGGATCACCGTGTCCATAATCAGAGCGTCGGTGAGGATGATGGTGGTCGCCTTGCAGAAGCCCACCATAATACAGGGGAACAGCATATTGTGGCAGCCATTTACAAAGCTGTCCGCAATTTGGCCCGGACGCAGGCCGCCCACAAGGCCAGCGGCGATTCCCATAATCAGGAACAGAGCGGCAAGCTCGTCAATATAGAACCCATACTGGATGACGCCGAACACCGGCACGGCGACGGTGGCCACGAAGATCAGCAGCACCAGCTTGTGCCGACCGGTCATGCGCTCCTCCTCGTTGACCTCAAAGGTCTGGGCGCGGCTGCGGTCCAGCTCGTACATGGGGCTAGATTGGGGATTCGCCTTTACCTTTCTGGCGTGGAGGGTTACAAAGGTCACATTGATGACATAGAACAGGGCCAGAGAGACCAGGCGCAGCTCGATGCCCGAGAAGACCGGAAGCCCGGCGATCCCCTGAGCCACGCCAACCGTAAAGGCGTTGGTACATCCGGAGGCGATGCCCGCTCCGGTGGATCCGAATACGATGCCCAGGGCGGTGAGGGAGTCGAAGCCCATGGCCAGACAGATGGACAGGATCAGCGGCAGGAAGGCCAGATACTCCTCCTCATTGGCGGCAAAGGCGGAGCCGCAGCTGAAAATCAGCATACAGGCAGGGACCAGCAGCAGCTCCTTTCCCCGCATTTTCAGAACCAGGGTCCCCATGCCGGATTTGATGGCCCCGGTGGCCTCCATCACGCCGAAGGCGCCGCCGATGATAAAGAGGAAGGCGATGATGTCGCTGGCGGACTGAAGACCCAGGGTGAGGGATTTGAACAGATCGAAGAACCCGGTGGGATTCTGCTCGGGGTACTGGAAGCTGGAGGGGTCCACCACAGTCCGCCCGGAGTTGGGGTCCACCACCCGGTCAAAGACGCCGGCGGGAACGACATAGCTGGCCAGTGCGCTGACCAGGATGATGCAGATAATGATTACGATGGGATTTGGCGCGCCCCTTTTCTTTTCCAATGTGTTGCTCATGACATTCCCTCCTCCAATTTTGTAATGACGCAGGCAATGATTTTTGTCCGCTGAAAGAGCGTATCCACAATGGCGCACTCTTCCATGGTGTGGGCGCCGCTGCCCTTTACGCCGCAGGCGCAGACAGCGGGAATGCCGGCCTGAGAAATGTAGGAAACATCGGAGTTTCCGCCTGGGAAGGCGATGCCGAAGGGCGGACACTCATACTCCGCAGCGGCCTGATTGATCTGGTCCAGCAGGTCCAGATTGGCCTGGGTTTTCTCAAAGACGGGCATGTCGTTGACAAAGTCCACCGTGGTCTGGGTGCCCTCTATGTACGTGACCCCGCAGACCTCCGAAATCTGCCCCTTCAGGCGCTCCAGGTCGCAGGCGCGGTCAAACCGGGCGTCCACCTCAATCTTGCAGAAATCCGGGATGGCGTTGGATACGGTGCCGCCCTGGATCACGTCTACACTGACAATGATCCCCTCTTCCTCGTAGCGGGAGAGGGCCTGGAGGGCAATCGCCTTATGGGCCATCTCAATAATGGCGTTGCGTCCGGCGAGAAAATCGTTGCCCACATGGCCGCCCTGTCCCCGGACCGTGATGTGGCAGTCCAGGTTTCCCTTTCGTCCCACGGCAATGCAGTCGTCCATCCGCCCTGTCTCCAGATTGAAGGCGCACAGGCACCCGGCCGCCTCCTGGCGGATGATCTCGGGGGTCTGGGAGCCCACATGGCCGGTCTCCTCGTCGGCGCAGAGCAGCAGCTTGATGGGGTTGCGGTCAAAGCCGATGCTCCGCAGGGTTTTGACAATGTACAGCATCATTACGGCTCCGCCTTTCATATCCGCCGTGCCGGGGCCATAGGCGATGCCGTCCCGGATGACAAAGGGATTTTCCGGGTAGGCGTCCCGGGGGAACACCGTGTCCAGGTGCCCGCAGAGCAGGATGGGCTTTCCGGTCCGCTCCGGCCCGTCTACCGCGGCAAAGACGGGGATGCCCTCTCCGGATGGGATCAGCCGGCAAAGCAGCCCCTCCTGCTCCAAGCGGCTTTTTACCGTTTGCAGCAGGGTTGTCATGCGGGCGGTTTCCTTTGCACAGCCTTGGAAGTTTACCAGGTAGCGCCAAAAGCTAATCATGTCCTCCTGGCAATGATCGACATATTGGCCGATTTTTGCAGCGCTGTCTGTCATGTGCCTCCACCTCCATAAATTTTACAAAATAGAATCCGTTTTCCTCTGTTCAAAGTTTGTCGGGTGTGATAAAATTTCTTCAAGAAAACGGTTCTATCTTGTGCTATATTATAGACAGGAGTTCAGACGCCAAAAAACGCCTATAATTTGGCGAAAATTAAGAAATGGGGCAAAGAACGATGGAACGTAAGCTGAAACTCGGCTTTATAGGGACCTATGTGCGGATGGAGCTGATCCGAAACATTGTGCCGAAGCGGTTTCCAGAGCTCCAGATTGAAATTTTTGAGAATGACCGCTATGACTATTACGAGGAGATGGCGCAGACACTGCTGGAGCTGAAAAGCCGCATTTCCGGCGTGATTTTTGGCGGGGAGCTGCAATTTAAGCAGTATCAAAAATTGTTTGAGCCGGATATCCCCTGCGGCTTTATCGAAAAGGACAGTGTGTCGCTGCTGAACTCTCTGGTTTCTCTCTCCTGGCAGAGGGCGGATATCACTCGGGTCAGCATTGATAATTATTCCCCTTCCACGGTGAGAAAAGTTTTTGAGGATGCGGGGATTCCCGACAACCATGTGCATATCCTCAAAAAGCGCTACCCCAAGCGGCTGGAGGACAATTATTTTGACACACTGCATCAGGGACACCGGAAGCTCTTTCTGGATGGCGCCGTGGCCGGCTGCATTGCAACCGATATCCAGGTCTATGAGCGCCTGGCCGCAGACGGCATCCCCGCCGCCTATTCCAGACCGACGACAGATAATATCGTTCGCACCGTGAGCAGGATGAAGCAGGAGTGTATGGAGCGCGCCCAAATGGAGACGGGCAATTTGGCGGTGTTGGCCCTACGGATCACCCCCAAGGAGGAAATTTTTTATCAGGCCCAGCGGGAGTATCTGGAGAGCCATGAGAAGCTAAAGGCCGCAGAGGAATTGTATTACTTTGCAAAGGATGCCCGGGCTGCTGTGATGCAGCAGTCAGATGAGTCTTTTATTATTCTGATGAATCGAAAGGACCTGATGATCTACAGCAATTGCCTGGAAAGCCTCCCCTTTCTCCACTTGATCCAGGACAACAGCGCCTGCAATGTAAGCCTGGGCATTGGGTATGGCTACACGCCCGGCGAGGCAAAGGCCAACGCCGGACTGGCATTAAAAAAGGCCGGACTGCGTGAGGAGAGCTGCACCTACATTGTACACAATATCAATTCCATCACCGGACCGGTCAATTTTGTGCGTCCGCAGAATACCAAGGCGAAAGAGGAGCGGGAGCGTATGCGTGGGGTTGTGGCGCGCACAGGCATTTCGGCAGTTAAATTGCAGCAGCTCACGCTGCTGGTGGAGCAGACCAAAAAGTCTTTATTTACTGCCGCCGATCTGGCAGAGCACCTTCACATCTCCCTGCGGAGCGCCAACCGCCTGCTTGCATCGCTGGAGGAAAACGGTCTTGCCTGTCTGTCCGGGCAGGCTGTTACCGGAACTGCCGGCCGGCCGGGAAATATCTACCGCTTATTGGTGGAGCATCTATAGCGCCTTCTTCCCACATGACGGCCTGGGCCGGATGAGCGGATGAAAGGAGAGACGGCGTGACCGAAGTCACGCCGTCCCTGGAAAACACAGGATTTTCAAGCATACTGCTTCCGTCCAGCTGAGTCAGGGCGGGCTTTTGGATACAAAGGGTTATTTCAGCTTCCAAATATCCTGATTGTACTGCTCAATGGTGCGGTCGGAGGAGAAATAGCCCGACTTGGCGATGTTGACCAGCATCTTCCTGGCCCAGGCCCGGCGGTCGCCGTAATCGTGGAGGCAGCGGTCCTTGGCGGCGATGTAGTCCTCCACATCCAGGAGGGCCATAAACCAGTCCTTATTCTTCATATCCTGCCACAGCATGGACAGTTCCGTGGGGTTGCCGATGGCCAGCAGCTCGGGGGAGACCAAAAAGTCCACCAGCCGCTCCACCGCCGGACGGTGGTAGTAGTCCAGGGGGCGGTAGCTCCGGCCGTCGGGCTCGCCGCCCTTGTACAGGCCGATCACCGTGTCGCTGTGCTGGCCGAAGGTGTAAATATTTTCCTCTCCCACCAGCTGGGCAATCTCCACATTGGCCCCGTCCAGGGTTCCCAGAGTGACGGCGCCGTTGGCCATAAACTTCATGTTGCCGGTGCCGCTGGCCTCCTTGGAGGCGAGGGAGATCTGCTCAGAGATATCACAGGCGGGGATCAGCCGCTCCGCCCAGGTGACGTTGTAGTTCTCCACCATAGCAACCCGCAGCCAGGGGCGCACCTGGGGGTCCCGGTCGATGAGCTTGCGCAGGCATAGGATCAGGTGGATGATCCGCTTGGCCATGGTGTAGGCGGGGGCCGCCTTTGCGCCGAAGAGGATGGTCACAGGCCGCTCGGGCAGTCTGCCGGCCTTAATGTCCAGGTACTTGCTGATGATATACAGGGCGTTCATCTGCTGCCGCTTGTACTCATGGAGCCGCTTGACCTGAATATCGAACACCGACTGAGGGTCCAGCTCGATCCCCTGCTCCGCCCACATCATCCAACACAGGCGGTTCTTCTTGGCCTGCTTCACCTCCAGCAGACGGTCCAGAACGGCCTCGTCCTCCTGGAAGGCCAGCAGCTCCTCCAGCTTTTTGGCGTCCCTGCGCCAGCCGTCGCCGATGCACTGGTCAATCAGGGCGGCCAGCTCCGGGTCGCAGGCCTCCAGCCAGCGGCGGAAGGTGACGCCGTTGGTTTTGTTGTTGAACTTCTCCGGGTAGATGTCGTAGAAGGGCTTCAGCTCGGAGCTTTTCAGGATTTCGGTGTGGAGGGCGGCCACGCCGTTGACCGAGTGACCGCAGTGGATATCCATGTGGGCCATATGCACCAGGTTCTGGCTGTCCACAATGGCAACCCGGGGGTCGGGGTGGGCCTGCTTCATGCGGCGGTCCAGCTCCTGGATGACGGGGACCAGCTGGGGGGCCACCTTCTCGATGAAGGACAAGGGCCACTTCTCCAGCGCCTCGGCCAGAATGGTGTGGTTGGTGTAGGCGCAGGCGCGGCGGACCTGATCCAGGGCGTCGTCAAAGGTGAGGCCCCGCTGGGTCAGCAGGCGGATGAGCTCGGGGATGACCATGGAGGGGTGGGTGTCGTTGATCTGGATGGCCACGTGGTCGGCCAGGGTATCGGGGGTGAAGCCCCGGGATTCCAGCTCGGCCAGGATCAGCTGGGCTCCGGCGGACACCATAAAGTACTGCTGGTATACCCGCAGCAGCCGGCCCGCCTCATCGCTGTCGTCGGGGTAGAGGAAGGAGGTGAGGTGGTGGGCGATGTCCCCCTTGTCAAAGTCGATGCCAACCCAGGGCATGGGGGCGGGCTCAGCCACGTCAAAGAGGTGGAGCCGGTTGGCGTAGGGATTGTGGGCCCCGGGAATGGCAATGTCGTAGAGCACCGCCTTCAGGTCGAAGCCCCCGAAGGGGACGTCAAAGCTGACGCCGGTGGGGATCAGCCAGCTGTCCGCCTCGATCCAGGGGTCGGGGACCTCGGTCTGGAGGCGGTGGGCGAACTTCTGCCGGAAGAGGCCGTAGTGGTAGTTCAGACCCACGCCGTCGCCGGGCAGGCCCAGGGCGGCGATGGAGTCCAGGAAGCAGGCGGCCAGACGGCCCAAGCCGCCGTTGCCCAGGGAGGGCTCGGGCTCCATGGACTCGATGACCCCCAGGTCCCGGCCCAGGTCGGCGAGAAGCTGCTTCACCTGGTCATGGATGCCCAGGGCCAGCAGGTTGTTGGACAGCAGCTTTCCCATGAGGAATTCGGCGGAGAAATAGTAGAGCTTCCGTGTGCCCTCGGGGGCGGGGCGGTTCTGGGCCATGTTCCGGGTGAGGAGGAGCAGGGCCTCATAGAGCTGGTGGTCATCGCACTGGTCCGGGGCGCAGCCAAAGCGCTCCTGGGTCAGCTGCCAGAGCTGTTCGTTCAGTTGCATAACATACACTCCTTGCGGTTTCGTTTATCATGGATTTTATATATAAAAACGTGGGGCGGCAGAGGCCGTCCCAGCGATTTATGAGATTTTTCCCCTCTTGGGCAGGCGCTGATATACCCGCATCTCCCGATACAGCCGCTTTGACAGCTTCTCGTCAAAGGTCCCGGGCAGAGTCCGCCACTTCCAATTATTCCCCAGAGTGGAGGGGGTATTCATCCTAGCCTCGGAACCCAGCCCCAGCAGGTCCTGGAACTGCATCACCGCCAGATCGGCGGGGGAGGCCCAGGCGGCGCGCATCATGCCCCAGTGGTAGCCCTCCCGGGTTGACAGGCGCAGGTAGGCCTTGGCAAAGGACACGTCCTTTTTGGGGGCGGAGGCCATCCAGCCCTGGATGGTGTCGTTGTCGTGGGTCCCGGTGTAGACCACGCAGCGGGCGGGGTAGCGGTGGGGCAGATAGTCGCTCTCCGCGTCCCGGCTGTCAAAGGCGAACTCTAGGATCTTCATCCCCGGATAGCCCGAGTCCTTCAGCAGCTTTTTCACCGAAGGGGTCAGGAAGCCCAGGTCCTCGGCAATAATGTCCTTCTTACCCAGCGCCTTGTTCACCGCCTTAAAAAAAGCGATGCCCGGTCCGGGGCGCCAGCGGCCGTTCTGGGCGGTCTTGTCTCCAAAGGGGATGGCGTAGTAGGAGTCAAAGCCCCGGAAGTGGTCAATGCGCAGGGTGTCGCAGATCTGGAACTGCCAGGCGATCCGCTTGAGCCACCAGGCGTAGCCGTCCTGCTCCATCCGCTCCCAGTCAAAGAGGGGGTTGCCCCACAGCTGGCCATCGGCAGAAAAGCCGTCGGGGGGACAGCCGGCCACCTCGGTGGGCTGGCCGCTCTCGTCCAGCTGGAACTGGGACTGGTTGGCCCACACGTCGGCGCTGTCCAGGGCCACGTAAATGGGCAGGTCGCCGATGATGGAGATCCCCTTTTGGTTGACATACTCCTTCAGGCTCCACCACTGGCTGAAAAAGAGGTGCTGAACCCATTTCCAGAAGTCGATCTCGGCAGCCAGCTCCTGTTTCACCTGTTCCAGGGCGGCGGGCTTGCGCAGGCGAAGCTCCTCTGGCCATTCCAGCCAGGCGGCCCCGCCAAATTTGTCCTTCAGAGCCATAAACAGGGCGTAGTCCTCCAGCCAGTCCGCGCCCCAGAGGGTTCCCCTCATCTCGAATTTGTCCCCCCGGGACAGCCGGGATACCGCCAGACGAAGAACGCTAAAGCGGTTTTGATAGAGGGTCCCATAATCCACCTGCTCCAGGTCGCTCCCCCAGTCCAGGGACTGATATTCCTCCGGCTTTAACAGACCCCACTCGGCCAAAATATCCAGGTCGATAAAGTAGGGATTGCCGGCAAAGGAGGAGAAGGACTGATAGGGGGAGTCGCCATAGCTGGTGGGCCCCAGAGGCAGCACCTGCCAGCAGGACTGGCCTCCGGCGGCCAGAAAATCTGCGAATTGAAACGCCTGGGCCCCCATGGTCCCGATCCCGCAGGGGGAGGGGAGAGAGGAGACCGGCATCAGGATTCCCGCTTTTCTCACGGTTTGGAATCCCCTTTCTTTGTTCAAATTGATGGCAGTCCCCCGGCCCTGCCATAGCGGGAGCGGGCCGGCGGACCGCCAGTAATCAGCTGAGCCGCGCCACGCTCTCCCCCTGGATGAGCTGGAAGGGGAGCAGCTCGTGGACGGGGGAACTGCGGCGGTTGATGCCCCGGAGCAGGGCGTCCACCCCCCGCTCGGCCAGCTGCTGGGTGTCCTGGCGGACGGTGGTCAGCCGGGGCAGGGAGTACTGTCCAATGGCAATGCCGTCGTAGCCCATCACGGAGATATCCTCCGGGACCCGCTTGCCCAGGTCCCGCAGGGCCCGCATAGCGCCCAGAGCGGTGACGTCGCTGACGGCGAAGATGGCGGTCAGCTCGGGGCAGCGCTCCAGCAGCACCTTGGCGGCGGCGTAGCCGTCCTCCAGGGAGTAGCGGCAGGGCTCGCACTGGCGCTCTCCATCGAAGGGGAGGCCCAGCTCCTCACAGGCCTGCTGGCAGCCCAGATATCGGCTGTGCCCGATTTGAAAGCAGGACCAGTTCCCCCCCAGCATTCCAATGTGCCGGTGGCCCTGGCTGGCCAGGAACATCACCGCCTGGCGGGAGGCCTCCCGGTCGTCGGTGGTGATGGAGGACAGGTTCCCGAAGCCCAGGTCGCTGGCCGTGTTGGTCAGCAGTACGCAGGGGACGGTAATGCTCTGGAAGGCCGCCTGAAACAGCTCCCGGTCGCCCCCCAGAAACAGGATGCCCATGGGCCGGCGCTCCCGGCACAGCTGGCAGGCAAAGGCCACCTCGTTGGCGTCCTCGTCCAGATAGTAGACGGCGGCGTCCTGGCCCTCGGCCCGCAGAAGGGACTGCACCCGCTCCACCAGGTCGGCGAAGAGCATATTCATGGTGCCCTTGACGATCACGGCGATGCTGGAGCTGGCCTGCTGCTTGAGATGCTTGGCGTTGTTGTTGGGCTGGAAGCCCTGCTCCTCTACCACCGCCATCACTTTGCGCCGGGTCTCTGCGCTGACGTCGGGGTGGTCGTTGAGCACGCGGGACACGGTGGCCACTCCGCACCCGGACAGCTTGGCGATATCCTTAATGGTCACTTAATATCCCCTCTCTGTGTCGTGGAGCTATTTTACCACATCCCGGTGGGAAAGGCAAGCGGAGTAATTCCCGGAAATCCAATCAGCCCTTCACCGCGCCTGCGGCCACACCGGCGATGATGTGCTTCTGGCAGGTGAGGTAGAAGACAATGACCGGAATGATGGACAGCAGGATCAGGGCCATGGTGGCGCCCAGGTCCACGGTGCCGTAGCTGCCCTTCAGGTACTGGATGTGGATGGGGATGGTGCGGTACTCGTTGATATCCAGCACCAGGTAGGGCAGAAGGAAGTCGTTCCACACCCACATGATCTCCAGGATGCCCACCGAGATCAGGGTCGGCTTGAGCATGGGCATGACCACCGAGAAGTAGGTGCGCAGGGGCCCGCAGCCGTCGATGGCGGCGGCCTCCTCAATTTCCAGAGGGATGGACTTGACAAAGCCCACAAACATGAAGATAGCCAGTCCAGCGCCGAAGCCCAGGTAGACAATGGGGATGGTCCAGGGGGTGTTCAGATGGAGCCGGTCGGCGGTTTTGGACAGGGTGTACATGACCATCTGGAAAGGGATGACCATGGAGAACACGCACAGGAAGTACAAAATCTTGCAGAAGGCGGAGTTGACCCGGGCGATGTACCAGGCGGCCATGGAGGTACACAGCAGGATCAGGAAGGTGGACAGCAGGGTTATCACCACACTGTAGCACACCGACTTGATGAAGGGGTAGTTGCCGAAGGTCATGCCCTTGACAAAGTTGGCAAAGCCGGCCCACATCTCGCCGCTGGGCAGGGCGAAGGTGTCGGTTTTGACGAAGGTGTTCAGCTTGAAGGAGTTGACTACCACCATCAGGACGGGGATCACGTAGATGACGCAGATAATGCCCAGAATGACAGACAGGGTGTTTTTCCTGCGCTGCTCGGCGGAGAGATTCTTGTTGTTCATTACTGCTGTACCTCCTTTTTACGGGTGTAGGCCAGTTGGGCCAGACCCAGACCGGCCACCAGGACGAAGAAGATCACGGCCTTGGCCTGAGCGGTGCCCTGGGACGTGGAGCCGGTGCCGTTGAAGGTGTTGAAGATGTTCAGGGCCAGCATCTCGGTGGTCTTGATGGTGCTGCCGTCGGGCTGGATGATGAAGGGCTGGCCGCCGGTGAGGGCCAGGTTCTGGTCGAAGAGCTTAAAGCCGTTGGTCAGGGAGAGGAACATGCAGATGGTAATGGAGGGCATCACATTGGGGATGGTGATCTTGAACAGAGTCTCCCACCGGGTTGCACCGTCAATGCGGGCGGCCTCCAGCATCTCTCCAGGGACGTTTTGCAGTCCGGCGATGTAGATAATCATCATATAGCCGATCTGCTGCCAGCACATCAGGATAATCAGGCCCCAGAAGCCGTACTTGCTCTCCATCAGGATGGAGGTGCTGAACCGGCTGAGAATGCCGTCAAAGATCATGGACCAGATGTAGCCCAGCACAATGCCGCCGATGAGGTTGGGCATGAAGAACACGGTGCGGAACAGGTTGCTGCCCTTGATGCTCTGGGTCAGGATGTAGGCCACGGTGAAGGCCAGCACGTTAATCAGCACCAGAGAGACAACGGCGAACAGGGCGGTGTACCAGAAGGCGTGGGTAAAGGTGGTGTCCTGAAATGCCCGGATGTAGTTGCCAAAGCCTACAAAGCGGGCGTCGGAGACGGTCTGGAACTGGCACAGAGACAGCCAAATGCCCCAGATAAAGGGCCAGACAAAACCAATGGTAAACGCGATGACCACAGGGCCCAGGAACAGCGGACTCCAAAGCCGGGTAGCGCGCTGAATGGAGTTGCTGTTGGTGATTTTCTTCGTTTTCAAGATATCAACTCCCTTTACATTTTGTGGGGGCGGATATGACGCGCCGCCCCGGGCTATCAACAGGCCGGCGGATGATATCTGCCCCCACAGGCGGAGTGCCGGTGCGGGCGGCAGGCCCGCACCGGCACAGACGTCAAAGCCTCAAGTTTAATCAGCTGTTGGCAATATTGTACTGAATGGCCCAGCCGTCCACAAAGGCGGTGCGGAACAGCTCCCAGTTGGCGTCGGACTGGTCGGCGTTGTACTGGTTCAGGGCGGAGACCATGGCGGCACGGTAGTCGTTCACGTTGGGCTGGAAGTTGGTGGCGGCGTTCATGCTGTAGCAGCCGGCGGCGGAGTAGGCCTCAGCGGCAGCCAGGAAAGCGTTGGTGGACTCGGCGGCCTGCTTGTAGGGCATAACGCCGAAGGTGTCCACCAGCTTGCGGCTGGCCTCGGGGTCGGTGACGCACCACATCATAAAGTCCATGGTGGCCTTCTGGTCGGCCTCAGAGGCCTTGGCGTTGATGGCCCAGTAGTTCTCGGTGCCAACGTTCAGACCGGCCTTCTCCTCGCCGGCCACGCCGCAGTAGTAGGGGATCATGGTGGCGTTGGGCACCGCCTGAGACACGTTGGTATACTCCCAGGAGCCGTTCACATAGAAGGCGGCCTTGCCGTCCTTGAACTCCTGGCCGGCGTCATGGCCGCCCACGGACAGCTCCTTGGGGTCCACAGTGCTGTTGTTGATGCACAGGTCGTACAGGTTCTTGAAGTTGTCCAGATACTTGCCGGTGATGCTGGGCGGGCACTCGGTCCAGACATTGCCCTCCTGTTCATAGTAGTACTCCAGGTTGGCCATATGGCCGGTGAAGCGCCAGGAGGAGGAGTCGTCCATGTCGGAGGAGGTAAAGGCGTCAAAGCCCAGCTCGGCGGACCGGGCGTGGATGTCCTCCGCCACCGCCTTCAGGGTATCAAAGTTCTTGATGTCCTCCACCTTGTGGCCCGCCTGCTCCACCAGGTCGGGGTTGACGATGATGCCGTAGGACTCGTAGCAGTAGCTGATGGACACCAGACGGCCCGCGTCGTCATAAAGTGTGTACTCGTCGGTGGTCAGCTGGCCGGCGATGTCGCTGCCGGTCAGGTCCAGGGCGTAGTCCTTCCACTGCTTCACCGCCTCCTGGTTGCCGATGATGAACAGGGTGGGGGGATTGGACTTATCCATCTCGGAGTTCAGGGTCTGCTGGTAGGTACCGGAGGCGGCGGTGACCACTTTCACCGGTACGCCGGTCTTGTCGGTGTACATCTTGGCTACCTCCTGCAGCGCCTCGTCAGACTCGGGCTTGAAGTTCAGCCAGTAGACCGAACCGGTGCTGGAGTCGCCGCCCTTTCCGCCACCGCCTCCGCAGCCAGCCAGCAGGGACAGTGCCATGGCCGCGCTGAGGGCCAGGGCAAGAATCTTTTTGGTCTTGCTCATTTCAACATCCTCCTATAAATTAAGATTACTTGACCCGCCTGGAAACGTTACTGGTGACGTTACCGGTAACGTTTCCAGCTCATCTGCCCATATAATACCAGCAACCCGCGAAAGATGCAAGAGTAAATTGGGGCTTCTGCTTAATTTTGGAGGAGTGCCAAAAAAAATCGCTCCCGCTTTGGCGAATATCACCAAGGAAACGGGAGACGATTTCGTTTTTTCACTGGAGCGTATTGCATGGGTTTCGCAAAGGTGATATTTTGTTTTACTGGCCTGCTACTTCACCTGTTCGTACAGCTCCAGATTCATCAGAACTGCAACACTTTTCTTAGGACCTTGAATCATTTTTATCACCTCAGCTCTAGTTAACCACGATTTGTTGTAAAAATAAGTACAACAAATTGCGGTAAATATACTGGGGCTGAGGTGACAAAGATGTATCAGCGAATTAGAGATATGAGAGAAGATTCTGACATGAGTCAAACTGAGATTGCGGCTAAATTAAATTGTTCACAGCAGATCTACAGCAACTACGAATTGGGCCGACATACAATTCCACCTGACATTTTAACTGCGCTAGCAATAATTCATAAAACAAGCATCGGCTATCTGCTGGGTCTGACCAACGTCTGAAAGCCCTACCCCAGGGCATAAGGGCGTTTTTTGCTCACAATCAGTGGTGGGATGCAAATCTTGTTCTGCGACATACCTGTTTATTGTTCACAGTATGTAAGCTCTTCTTCCAAGGTGGCAATATATTCTGTCATAAAGGCAAACATCAAATTCAGGCCCTTGTTGTCATCACTTTGAAGACAGTGCTCCAGCAGCATTTCCATAAAGCAATAAAAAATACAGCCTTGGTCTCCCTGTATCGCAAGGCGGTGAAGAAACTCATCGCACGTATCGTCATCAGGTAGGGGCTTATATTGCAAATCAAGGGAATCATCCTTGATTGTGTATATTTGTGCCAGAAATTTTCTCCAAAGAAAGTGATCCTCTGGATACTTGCAGACCTTGCTGTCGACCCAATCCTGCAAGCCTGGCCAATCCCTCCAATCCCAGAAATCGGACTGCTTGGAGTACTCGCTCATCAGCATACGGAAGTCTTTCCAGTCCTTTCTGCGGTCCATTAAAACTCCCCCTCCCTGCTTCATATCTTAACATATACACCAGAAAAAAGCAATTTAATTTTCTGTGTTTTTAATAAGTTTTAAAATGTATTAAACTGGTATACTAAGGAGGGGGATGTTATGTCTTTTGAAATCAAGAAAACAAAATGGAAAAAAGAAAGCATTTACAAAACTCTATATATCTCCAAATCCCTGGTGGATAAAATCCAGCAAATCGCTGTTGAAAATCAAACCAGTTTCAACAATGTAGTTATTAGTATGATTGAGTCCTGCCTCCAGGAGGAGGACGAATAAGTTACGCCTTGTCAGCGGGGGAGTCTGATATTATATTTGGGGTTATGGCTAACCCGTTTCCGGCGGAAGGATGGCCTGTCCACTCAACACACATGACAAAAAGAGACGCCGTCAGGCGTCTCTTTGGGTTATTTCAAACAGCTCAAAACCGCCCAGGCCGCTCCCTCTTCCCCGTTGGAGGGGGCGACACGGACCGACGCGGCCAGCGCTGCCGGGGATGCGTTGCCCATAGCGATGGGGGTCCCCACCACCCGCAGTACTCCCAGGTCGTTGTCGCTGTCCCCCACGGCGGCGCACTCCGCCAGCGAGAGGCCGTACTCCCCCGCGATGACGGCCAGCGCCCGCCCCTTGTCTGCCCCCTGGGCCACCAGCTCGAAGTCGTGACTGCTGGAGGTGGTGAGGAACACTCCGGGCAGGGCGGACAGCTGCTCCAGGGGCCAGCGGCTGGGGTCCAGCTCCCCGTGGAGCTTGGTGACAGGGAGACGGCGCTCCTCCAGATAGCCCAGAGGGTCGTCGGTGACCACGGCGTGGGCGTGAAAGGCGGGGAAGGGATAGTTTTTCTCCATAAACTCCTTGTATTCGGAGCTGACCAGCACCTGTTCCCCGGCGAAAATCAGCAGTCCGATGTCCCAGCCCAGGGCGATTTCCACCGCCCGGCGGCCAGAGGGCTCGGGGATGTCCCAGCGGCGCAGTGTCTTCTCTCCGTCCGACACCAGCGCGCCCCCTACAGAGGAGGTCAGCAGGTCACAGCCGGCCTCCCGGGCGAACCCGGCTGCCTCGTGGCAGTCCCGGCCCGTGTTGATGACGACCCGGACCCCCGCTGCCCGCGCCTGAGCAATGGCCGCCCTGGAGGCCTCGGTGATCTGCCCCCTGGGGTCCAGCAGAGTGCCGTCCAGGTCCAGAGAAATCAGTTTTACCATAAAAATCAGTCCGTTTCTGTCTTCCTTATTCCGTTTTGGTCAAAGTGTCTCTTCAATTCTCGCTCTACAACAAAAATGGAGCCCAGCATAACCGCCAACTGTACCCCGCACAGGAACAAACCCAAATATCCAACAATCTCCACATCCCAGCCCACCACAAAAAGCATGGGAAACAGAGAGGGGAGGAGCAGTACCCGGCCCCATTTGTGCCAGACCTCCCCCACGCGGCGCTGTGAAAAGTCCCAGGCCGCCTGGCTCCTCATAGACCGGGTGGTGCGGTAGCCGTAGCCGGGGTTGATCTCGGTGGGCGGATTTTTTTGAAATTCTTTTCCCAGGCCCAGCATAAGAAGGGGGAGCATCAGGTCAAAGGCCAGTACGAAAAGCCAAAACGCAATTTTTACCGCCATTGGACATACCTCCTGTCAGCCCAAAATCCTAACATCACTCTTTCGTCACCGGGCGGCGGGGCCGGGATTACCGCAAATCTGCCAGAGCGAGGAAAAAGTTTCTTTCGCTTTCTTTTCAAAGAAAGGAAGAACAACTCAGAAGAACAGTCCCCCGATTTGATATACCAAAAGTGATACCAGATAGGCGCAGCCCATCTGCCAGGCGATGGAGAACCAGGCCCATCTGCGGCTCTGCATCTCCTTGAAGAGGGTCGACACGGCGGCCACACAGGGGACATACAGCAGGATGAACACCAGCATGGAGAAGGCGGACAGAGGGCTAAAGCCGGTCATGGCGGCGGCCACCTCTCCGCTGGCGGCGGTGAGGGAAAAGCCGTAGAACATGGACAGGGAGGACACCACCATCTCCTTGGCCACCAGGCCAGTGAGCAGCGCCACGGCAGCCTGCCACTGTCCGAAGCCGCAGGGGGCGAAGATGGGGGCAATCGCACCGCCCAGGGTCCCCAGCATACTCTGGGAGGCGTCCTCCACCATATGCAGGGAGAAGTCGAAGAACTGGAGCAGCCACAGTACCATGGACATCAGCAGAATCAAAGTGCCGGCTTTTACCAGGAAGCCCTTCACCTTCTGCCACACGTGGGTCAGCATATTGCCCAGGGAGGGCAGGCGGTAGGGGGGCAGCTCCAGCACGAAGGGGGCGGGTTCTCCGGCGAAGAGAGTCTTTTTGAAGAACAGCCCGGACAGGATGCCCACTACCATGCCGGTCATGTACAGCCCAAACACCACCAGCCCCGCCCAGGGTCCAAAGAAGGCGGCGGAGATCAGGCCGTAGACCGGCAGCTTGGCGGAGCAGGACATAAAGGGCACCAGCAGAATGGTCATCCGCCGGTCTTTCTCATTCTCCATGGTTCTGGCCCCCATGATGGCGGGGACGGAGCAGCCAAAGCCCATCAGCATAGGGATAAACGCCTTGCCGGACAGGCCGAAGCGGCGCAGCAGCCGGTCCATGATAAAGGCGGCCCGGGACATGTAGCCCGAATCCTCCAGCAGGGACAGGAAGAAAAACAGCAGGGCGATCTGGGGCAGGAAGGTGAGGACCCCGCCCACCCCGGCGATGATGCCGTCGCACACCAGGGAGATTATCACATGGGAGACCCCTGCGCCCTCCAGTGCGGTGGCCAGCCACTGGGACAGGGCGTCCATGCCGGCCCCCACCCCGTCGGACAGCCAGGAGCCGAAGGGGCCGAAGGTGACCACAAACATCACCAGCATGGTACACAAAAACAGGGGAATGGCAAAGACCCGATGGGTGACCACCTTGTCGATCCTCTCGCTGAGGGACAGCTCCCCGGGGACGCCCCCCTTGACCACCGATGCGGCCACGACCCGCTGGATGAACTGATAGCGGCTGTCGGCAATGAGGGTCTCCCGGTCGCCCAGGTCGCTGGAATTTTCATACTCCGCCACCAGCACGTCCAGCTTTTTCTTTACCTCCGGCGGAAGCTCCAGGGCCTTCTCCACAATGGCGTCCCCCTCCAGCAGCTTGATGGCGGCCCAGTGGGCGGGGAGGCCGGCGGCGTAGGCGTAGTCGTGGAGCAGCTCGCCCATGCGGTGGTGGACGTCGTGGGTATAGTCGTCGTAAAGGTCGTCGGGCTCCACCGTGACCCCCAGGTGCATCTTCCGGTGGGCGGTGTGCATCAGCTCTTCCAGCCCCTGACCGGTGCGGGCGGTGATGGGCACCACCGGGACTCCCAGCTCCCTGGACAGGCGGCGTACGTCGATCTGGTCCCCCCGCTTCTCCACCTCGTCCATAAAATTCAGCGCCACCACAGTGGGCCGCTCCAGCTCCAGCAGCTGGGCGGTGAGGTAGAGGTTGCGCTCCAGGTTGGTGGCGTCCACAATGTCGATCACACAGTCGGGGGCCTCGCCGATGATGAAATCCCGGGCCACAATCTCCTCCATGGAGTAGGGGGACAGAGAGTAGATGCCGGGCAGGTCCACCACGGTCACCGTCCGGTCCCCGATGTGGGCGGAACCCTCCTTTTTCTCCACCGTGACCCCAGGCCAGTTGCCCACGTACTGGTTAGAGCCGGTGAGGGCGTTAAACAGTGTGGTCTTGCCGCAGTTGGGATTGCCCGCCAGCGCGACCCGGATGGTGCGGGCGTCGTGGGCGGCGGGGTCGTAGCGCCGGGCGTGCTCCTCCAGCTCGTGCTCGTGGTCCTTCAGCTGGCGGCGGGCGGTCTCCGGGTCGACGGCGCGGCGGGTCATGGCCGCCCGGGCCGCGCCGGTGCTCCGGGGCCGGGGCTGGCCCATGACGATCTGGGCGGCGTCCTCCTTGCGCAGGGACAGCTCATAGCCCCGCAGGGTCACCTCAATGGGGTCCCCCAGAGGGGCGATTTTGGTCACCTTCACCTCAGTGCCCGGCGTGAGGCCCATGTCCACCAGGCGGCGCTTTACCGTCCCCGATTTGTTGCCCACAGACAAAATAGTCCCCCGCTGCCCGGGAGCCAGATCCTCCAGGGTCCGTTTGTCCATATGTATCCCTCCCACAGTAAAAGTTAGCTTCCTCTTACTTTACAAATATTGTATCCCATTGGGCGGACGTTTTCAAGAGATTTGTCCACTAGGACGCGGAAAAATTCCCTCCGCCGGGGCAAGGGCTTCTCCGCCTGTTCACAGCAAAAAAAGTGCGGCCAAAAGCTCTTGTCAAAAAGAATAGATTAGTATATAATCGCTCTGTAACCAGGTGACAGAAGAAGTGGTTATTGCAGGGGGAAGTGATTACTCTGGATGACACCAAAACGCGAATCATTCTTGCAGCAATAAAAGCTGTGCGGCAGTATGGCCTGGAAGGGGTGCGCATCCAGAATGTCAGCGAACTGGCAGGGATTTCGTCGGGGGCAATTTACCGCCATTTTGATGGCAAGGAGCAGCTGCTGGCAGAGTGTTTTACTTATGTGGACAGACAGGCAGCCGCGATTTTTGAACACTTGAAGTTTAATCCTCTGGTCATGCTCACCGATCCCATGAAAGCGGTAAAGGGACTGTGGCTGCCCTACTTTCGATTTTGGACGTCCCACCCGGATGAAACTGTTTTCTATCACCGTTTCCGGGACAGCGCATTTTTTCCGCAGTATGACAAAAGCCGGGATGTTGCCTATTTCAACGCATTCATTGGAATGGTTCATGCGTTCAAAAAGGTATTTCCAAGCCTAGACAGAATCAATCAGGACTTGTTATGGCTCCATGTCCTCACATCGACTGTTATGTATGCAAAATATGTGGTAGAGGGAGTATTGCCAAATAATCAGGAAACCGAGGATACCGTGTTTCAGCTGTTGACCACCGGACTGAGCGGCTATTTAAAGCCCAATCAGCCCAAAAAGTCGAGGAAGCTATAAAAATGCTCCGCTGAGAGGCGGTTCATTTTTAAAGCCGCGATAATGAACATTTACTTGCGTCCCAGCAAAACCGCTCTGGGAAACAAGTTCAGGGCCTTCAAAGGGGCGCGTCCCTGGGTTGGGATAACCTTCTTTCTATTCGGGAAACTATCAGCATCGAATAAAAAGGAGGCCACTGCCATGTTCAGTCAGGAAACAGCGTTTACAATTACCGCCGGCCATATTGCCCAATATGGGGCATATTTCCAGGAGCAGGAACGGGGCCAGAGCACGGTGAAGAAATATGTCCATATTTTCATTATGTTGTTGTTTCGGCCCCAAAAATTACCATACATACCTGCATTGTACAGGAAGTCCGGCTTTTTTACAACCCCTCTCCCCAATTTAAACACGAAAGGACCGACGGGATGCTTTTCAGCTTTATCTCGCCTGCTTTTTGCGCCTATTATTATACCTTTTTACCTTCTTGCAATGAAATTAGAAATTCCATTTCCAAGTCGATACAACATAATAAAAATTAAGTTGTTATAAGGATAATTTGAGTAAACATAGTGAGGAGTGCAGTTATGGAAAAAATATTGATTGTCGATGATAGTCTCCTGCAAGCGACACAGCTCAAGGCAATCATAGAGGACGAATATGATGTTGCCATTGCACAGACGGCGGAAGACGGCCTGCGCAGAGCACATAATGAAGATTTTTCCCTCATTCTGCTGGACGTAGTGATGCCGGAAATGGATGGGTTTACGCTGCTGAAAAAGCTGCAGGAGGAAGTTATAACCCAAAACGTCCCGGTCATTTTGATTACCGGCCTCGCGGATGCGGTGAGTGAGCAGCGCGGACTGATTTTAGGGGCCGTGGATTATATTACAAAGCCATATATTCCCCTCATCGTCAAAGCGAGAGTGAATACCCACGTCAAGCTGTACCGATACCGCAGGCAGATTGAAGAACAATCTATGACCGATCAGCTGACCGGGGTTGCCAACCGCCGCAGATATGACCGTTACAGTCTGACAAAATGGCACGAGGCGGCCCGCCTGCAAGTACCCTTCTCCATCTGTATGTTTGATATTGACCATTTCAAGGTGTATAACGACACATTTGGACACCCGGCCGGGGACAAGGTGATTGCCGCCGTAGCAAAAACAATATCCTCCTATTTGAAGCGCGGCACAGACTTTGTGGCTCGCTATGGAGGAGAGGAATTTGTGGCGCTCTCTATGGGTGCTCCCTCGAACATAATCTTTGAGTATCTGCAAAAAATCCGGCAGGCCATAGAAGATTTACACATTCCCCACAGTCCCGCCGTCTCCCAGTGGGTCACGGTCAGCATAGGAGGCGTGACCGTAATTCCCGAGTCGGGGAACGCCTATGACGTCTACTTAAAAATAGCGGATACCATGCTGTATGACGCCAAAAAGCATGGGCGCAACAGAGTTGTTTGGGCCGGCGAACAGTTAAAGCAAATATTTGAAAAATAAACAAAATCGGGAGAACGATATGAAATTATTCGGATTGTTTGGGAAGAAAACAGACGCACAGCCTCAAAAGTCTGAGAAGGAATACGACGAGGACGAGCTGGAAATCTATTCGGGGATGCGGGTAGAGGTGACGAACCTGGATGGACGTTTCCTTTTCGTGGCAAAGCTGATGGGCCTGCACGGGAGTCAGGCGGAGCTGCACCAATATTCAGAGACCACGATTTCTCAGGAAGAACCGTTTCCGGTTAGAATCCGCGGGTACAGCGACCGGGATCGAAAGGCGGTCTACATGGAGGGGGTGATCGCGCCCCTGCCGCAGAAGAAATGGTCGGTCGCAGAGTTGAAACTATGCCGGATGGGGAATGACCGCGCGTTTTTCCGTCTGGACACAAATCTCGACGCCACCGCCACCATGTTCAGCGGTTTGGCGATGGGCGAAAAACCGTGCAAGCTGCTGAATATCAGTATAGGCGGAGCCCGTATCAGCTCAGAGTACAGATACCATGATGGCGACAAGTTTTTACTGAAGGTCAGACTGTTGGAGGACAGGCTAGAATCGGCTATTTTCAGTCAGGTCATGCGCATTATTGAAAAGGATAACGCCGGATTTGAGTATGGATGCCAGTTTTTGGAGCTGACCGACGCCGATCAGGAACAAATTGCGCAAAATATTTTTGCGGCGCAGCGGCAAAAGCTGGGACGTTCTTAACCGTTTGTTGAAATCGAACCATATTTCCTGGAGCAATATGGATAGCAACGTGCAGGCGAAGGTCAAGACCATCTTGACACTGCCTGCACATTCCATTTCCGGGGGAGGGTGCTTATCAGATCATAGCAAGTATTGGACATTGAACTCAAATGACATAACGGATGGAGGACAATGCTTGGCAGAGAAGAAGCCTAACGACTACGGCACCGGGATTCCGCTCCACGAGGTGAAGGCCCTGGCAAGAGTTCTGCTCCCGGAGATTCAAGCCTTCTTCGAGAGCGCGGAGGGGCAGCGAGAGTTCCGGGAGTGGAAAGCAAAGCAGAAAATCAAAAGAATTCCACAACTAACAAAAAGTGGGCTGGAAACAAATACATCCAGCCCATTTCTTGTCAGTTCACTTCGCTACAACGTTTTGCTCCAGGGTGAGGGCCATAGTTTTTGAGCCGGCATGGATAACAGTAGCTCTGTGGCCCGTCAGGTTTGCTGGCCGTAGCCCTTTTAGTGCTTTCTCCGAAGCCACTTGGATATGAATAAAAAATATGTTCTTCGCCATGCTCTACAGAACATTTCGGACAGGATTTCTACTTCTCATCATGTGTGTATTGAGAGTCTTTTAAGAGCCGACCACAGTGTTTACAATATCCACTCATAAAAGCCTCCTGTTAAAAAGAATATTACATAGGTCTTGGAGCAAGTGCGACTATGGAACTTTTTTCAAAACAAAAAGGTACTCATGCGCCAATAATAAAAAATTTTGCCGTTCACTTTTAGATTTCCATTGGGACGTAGTGCGACAGTTATGCTGTTCTTTAATTACATTTTCTTTTAGTCTAAATCCAACACTTTCAAAAATTCTCATTACTTCAAAACCCAATGGGATAACAAACCCTTGTTGCCGAATATCTCCCATAAGAATGGCGCAATAACCACCGTTTTTCAAAACTCGATAACATTCCTGTGCAACACTTTTCATTTCAGTAAGAAATTCCGGCATATCAAGCCGTGACAAATCCCCAGAAATGTCTTTGCTGTATTGGATTATGTTAGCATAAGGGGGATGCGTACATATAAGATCTATACTTTCGGATACGATAAAACTAAGAGCCCGTGCATCGCCTTTCTTGCAAAAAACTCGCCCATCTGCCCCCTTACGGAGAAATGAAGTTTTTTCTTTGCATTTCGCTATGGCATTCTCGCTTATATCCACCCCAATGATATTGCGGTTCAACAACTTAGCTTCGATCAAAGTTGTGCCACCACCCGCAAACTGATCAAGGACTAAATCCCCTATCTCAGAATAGCGCAAAAGAATATTTCTCGGAATGTAGGGAGACCAATTTCCACGCCAAGATGAGTCATGGGTAGCCCAAGAACCTCTTGCCGGAAAACTCCAGACAGAACTACTTTCCAATTTGAAATTATCAGGTTCCCATAGTATAACTTTCTGCACTTGCATATTGATACCTTAACAAAATACGAAATCAACATTCCTCAACCAATCCTAAAATCCAGTTTATCCAACCTAAAATCGTTGAAGAACGGCGAAAATAAGTGCTGTCAGCTTCAATACGATACAAATTAGAGGTTTTCATTATCTGTACAATAGTATTGGCATCTGGCGTTTCTCCACAACGCAAATAGACCTTGAGCGTTTCGTTAAACGGACGGTGTTTAAGTACAGCTGATATAATAGCCATTTGTCGTTCTTTATGGCTTAAATCCATTACAAATCGTCCTAAGCCAGATAGGAAGAAGTAAATGAACCCATCGTTATTATTTTTTTCTATAAATCCCAAATAGCGACCAGCATCTGTATAATAGTTTGTCTGTCGAACGTCGAAAGAATACTCACTGGTAATGTCTTGCCTCGTCATGGGACGTTCATAGAGAAGTTCCATAAGATTGATAATTCTTGGCATACTATTGGCCTGTGGAAATGCGAGAGCAGGCTCTTCGCAGATAGGCACATTCTGCAAAATATTCTGAATATCGTTAAGTGAAATTTCGGGTGAAATAATGTAATTTTTTTGCTTTACTAAACGTAAAGAATTATAATTGTTCGGACTTGTAAATTCATATTGATACAAATAGAATACGCCATTTGAAAAGACTAGAAATACCGGTTTGACTGCTTTAGTTACACGTTTGCTCCATACTCGGTAGGGATAATAGAGTTGTCGTATCAAAAAATCATCGGAAATATCGCGCTTTGCCTCAAACAGGGAAAGATAATTTATTCCTTCATATGCAGCATCAATCTCAATTTGGGAGTTATTAACAGTCAAGACTTGTTGCCCTACCCCTGCATCAATACTAAACTCAAAACTTCCTGAACTCATCCGCCCACTTACGGTTGAAACAAGGTCATCATCTTCAAGGAAATCATTCAGAATACCACAGGCATTTGCACAATTTAACGCAATCGCTTCACTGACAAGGTATTTGGGCATAAGACTTTGGATATGGGCAGGAACTCTGACAGTATGAAATTCCTCCAAAGGAGGAACGAATTCTTGATAAGCGGAAAATTGGGATATGACATAATCGCCGCGTGTTATGGGAAGTATCGCTAAATTATTATCGCCAAATATTTTAGGCAGGTTGACCTTGTGATCAAATTTGGTCATTAAGCGTGGTTCCCGAAATTCTTTGATCTGATTCGCAGAAATGGCAAACGAGCCGTGCTGTGAAATGGCATCTAAAATATGGTATTTTTCAAACAACAAGCCCCACGCAGTATCATTCAATCCCATAGTTTCTAATTAACACCTCTTCGATTGCCCCTCGTTTACTGGCATCCGAATTTATTGCGCGCTTAGCATGTACAATAGTGATCGTATAATCCTTATACAAATCTTTAATGAAATTAGTTGCAGAATTGGAAAGCAAGAACTTAATGCCACGCTGGCTGAGTGTATCACAACATTGTTTCAAACGAATTTGAGCATCTTTTCCGAAACCGCCACTGTTGTAACCAGTGAAACTTGCAGTATCAGACACAGGATCATAAGGGGGATCGAGATATACAAAACCACCTCGCGGTATACGTTGAAGAGTGACTTCAAAGTCCTCACTGAAAAGTTGAATGTTGCTCGCAGTTAAATATTTGCTTACCGCCCGCAAAACAGGGGCATTTACGATGCTTGGGTTTTTATAATGGCCAAAAGGAGAATTAAATTCCCCAGCGGCATTTACCCGAAAAAGGCCGTTGTAACATGTCTTATTAAGATAAATGATCCTGGATGCTTTTTCTATTTTTGTCATGGACTGATAAACTGCCTTATCCCGATCCATATCTCTTAACTTATAAAAGTACTCAGATGTATTCTCATGCTTTTCCAAGTCAGTAATCAATACTTCTACGTTGTCTCGAATTATTTCATAAACCAGCATCAAATCTGCGTTAAGATCGTTGATGATAGCATTTTTGGGCTGAAGAGAGAAAAGAACTGCTCCGCCACCTAAAAAAGGTTCGCAGTATGCAGTTATTCGCTTAGGGAGCATAGGTGTAATTTCATCTATGAGCTGACGTTTTCCGCCGACCCATTTCACAACGGGAGCAACTAATTTGTTCTTCGCCATATCTGTTACCCCCATTCAACTAGTCGTATACTTACCTAAAGTATACCAGAATAAATTTGAATTTACAATCTCTTTTTAACGGATTATGGTGTAAAATTTATTTACCTTGATTGCATACAGGGATGAGAACGTTATCCCATCCCTGTTGTACTAAATGATATTCTCAAAAGAAATGATAAATCCGAACACATCACCTACTCTGATGATGCAGTTCGGATTATCATAGGATGGTCCGAGTGGGGAGACTCGAACTCCCGGCATCTTGCTCCCAAAGCAAGCGCGCTACCAACTGCGCTACACCCGGATATTGGGTTTTCTGCATCATAACACGGCGGCGGTAAAAAATCAAGTCTTTCCTGGCGAAGGATTGCCTCTGTTATCTCCCTATCAGTATAATATATTTCAAAAATGATTGCAAGTACTCCACACAATATGGTAAGATATTTTTTACAATTCAGAAGAGAGGTGACGAAGCGGTGAGAATGAGAAAGAAACCCAATCTGGCTCTCCGGATGGAGCGCTGTGCTGCGCTGCTGATCCGGGACCCGGCGTCCAAGCGGGGGCGCTGGCGAGAGCTATACCCCGCCGCCCGGGAGGTACGTCTGGAAATTGGCTGCGGCAAGGGCCGGTTTTCTGCGGAGACGGCAGAGCAAAATCCCGACGTTTTGTATATCGCCCTGGAGCGGGTCCCAGACGCCATGATCGTGGCCATGGAGCGGTGCCAGGCCAAGGGGCTGACCAACATATTTTTTATAGACGGGGATGCAGCTCTGCTGCGGGACTACTTCGCACCCGGCGAGGTATCTCTGCTCTACATCAACTTCTGCGACCCCTGGCCCGGGGTAAAACACGCCAGGCGGCGGCTGACCCACGAGCAATTTCTGGTACTCTACCGGGGCATATTGGCGCCAGGGGGACAAATCCACTTCAAGAGCGACAACCACGACCTGTTTGAGTGGTCTCTGTTCCAGTTCCCCAAGGCGGGCTACGCCCTGTCGGAGGTGACCCGGGACCTCCACGGCGGGGGTATCTGCGGCGTGATGACCGATTATGAGGAGAAGTTCCACCGCATGGGGACCCCCATCAACCGCTGTGTGGGGACGAAGGAGCCTATGGACCCGGAGCCGGAGTTCAAGCCCATTGCCGGTCCTCTCAGCCGGCCCCAGGAGGGAAGTGCGCCATGATTGAATTGATGGGTTATTTGGGTTCCGCCCTGGTGGTGGTCTCCATGCTCATGGCCTCGGTGGTCAAGCTGCGGATTGTCAACACCATTGGCAGCGGCATTTTCGCGGTCTACGCTCTGCTGATCCACTCCTATCCCACCGCCCTGATGAACGTGTGTCTGGTGGGCATCAACCTGTACAACCTGTACAAGCTGAGCCGTAAGGACCAGAGTTACAGTCTGGTGGAGGCCGCCCCGGAGGACCGCCTGCTGAGCTATCTGCTGGACTGCTACAGGGAGGATATCCGCAAGTACTTCCCCGGTTTTTCGGCGGACTGCGGAGCGGACCGGGCCTACCTGGTCTGCTGCGGCGGCACTCCGGCAGGCGTTCTGCTGGGGCGGGAGGAGGAAGCGGGCGTCCTGCGGGTCATCCTGGACTACTCGGCCCCCACCTATCGGGACTGCTCTCTGGGGGCCTATCTCTACAGCAAGCTCCCCTCCAGAGGGGTCCACACCCTGGTCTATGCCGAGGAGGAATCCCAGGCCCACGCCGCCTACCTGTCCAAAATGGGCTTCGCCAAGGAGAAGGGCGTCTACATCAAGGATTTGGGCTGATTTTGCCCATACTGAAAAACTCCCCCGGGATGCGGCTGTACCGCCCCAGGGGGAGTTTTTTGATAGGAACTACAGTCCCAGGATCTGGGTCGCAATGGCGAAATAGACCAGCAGAGACAGGGCATCCACCACAGTGGTGATAAAGGGGGAGGCCATCACCGCCGGGTCAAAGCCCAGCCGTTTGGCCAGCATGGGCAGGGTACAGCCGATGAGCTTGGCGATGATAATGGTAAAAAAGATGGTCAGCGCCACCACCGATGCCACCGTGGCATCCTTTCGGTCAATGACCATCACCTTGCCGAAGACTACCAGTCCCAGGGTGAGGGCGCACAGCAGGGACACCCGCAGCTCCTTCCAAAGCACCCGCAGCCAGTCGGAAAATTCCACATCCCCCAGGGACATGGCGCGGATGATGGTCACTGACGCCTGGCCGCCGGAGTTGCCGCCGGTGTCCATGAGCATGGGGATAAACAGGGTCAGGGCGGCGTTGGCGGCCAGCGCCTCCTCAAAAAAGCCCAGAATGGTGCCAGTAAAGGTGGCCGAGATCATCAGCAGCAGCAGCCAGGGGATGCGGTGCTTCCAGGTCTCCACCACGCTGGTCTGAAAGTAGGGCTTGTCGGTGGGGAGGATGGCGGCCATTTTCTCGATATCCTCGGTGGCCTCCTCCTCCATCACGTCCATGGCGTCGTCCACGGTGATGATGCCCACCAGCCGGTCCTCTCCGTCCACCACGGGCAGGGCGGTCAGGTCGTACTTGGAGAACATCTGGGCCACCGCCTCCTTGTCCTCGTGGGTCTTGACGGACAGGAGATTGGTTTCCATAATGTCAGATATTTTGGTCTCGTAGGTGGACATGAGCAGCCGCTTCACCGTCACAACCCCCTCCAGGACCCGGTTGTTGGTGACGTAGCAGGTATAGACCGTCTCCTTGTCCAGACCCACTTTCCGGATGCGGGCGAAGGACTCCTCCACCGTATTGTTGGGGTGGAGGTAGACGAACTCCGTGGTCATCAGGGAACCGGCGGAGTCCTTGGGGTAGTTGAGCAGCTGGTTGATTTGACTGCGGGTGGAGGCGTCGGTGTTGCGCAGAATACGGGACACCAGATTGGCGGGCAGGTCCTCGATCAGGTCTACCGTATCGTCCATATACAGCTCGTCCAGTACCTCGCGCAGCTCCTTGTCACTCAGAGCCCCAATCAGCTTCTCCTGATCCTCCTCCAAATAGGCGAAGACCTCCGCCGCCGTGTCCTTGGGCAGCAGACGGAAGACCAGGATCTCCTGTTCCACCTCCAGCTCGTCCAGGAAGCCGGCGATGTCCACCTCGTTCATCTCGGTAAGGATCTCCCGCAGATGGCGGAATTTACGTGCTTGGACCAGATTCATCAGCTGGTCCAGATCATAGTTGTCGTGCATGTTCCTCTCCTCCTCTCGTTTTCGCAAACGCCAGGAGAAAACCGCAAAGCCACAGGCGCCGGACCTAAAAAGGCACGGCGGACCTGTGGCTGCACATCACAAGGAGAAGGACAGCGTCCCTCTGAAATCAGTTCCGGCGGCGCGGCTGGGACCCGGTCCGGGCCAAGTCCGCCGCCCCTCGTTCGTGGCAGCTTTCCGTTTTCTGGCGACTTCGGCCTTTCATGGTGGGTCCCACTTCCTTTCACCGTAAAATTTGCGGATTCTTAATATCCTATGCTATTGTAGCACGATTTGGCTCCTTTGGCAAGAGAAGTTGAGCTGTCTTCACGGAAATCAATCCTTGCAGAGCAGAATCGCACTAAAAAATAAACTGGCGGCTATCAAAAGGTACAGATTTTGACTGAAACCAATACGGATGTAGTCATTAACCTTAGCAAGTGTAAGAATATCACATTATCCGGGCTAATCTTAGGACACGACATTTCTCCCAAAGATCAGTGCATGGCTGGCGTTGTTCAGATGAGCAATTCAGAAAATATAATCATTGACAACTGTGATTTGTTTGGATGCGGACTGCTGGGAATTTCTACTTACAACAGTTCACTGATTGTTACCAATTCAACAATCCGTGATTGTTCCAAATCTATACTGGAAATATCCAGGGGAAGCGCAACTTTTAAGAATTGCATCTTTTCTAATAATGGACACGGTTTTATTAGCGAAGATGAGAATGTCACATCTGGCATCGTTTTTCCAAGCGAGTATGGCATTGCTTTGACTTCTGGGAAAATATCCGAACCCGTTTCTCTACAAATATCTGACAGCACATTTATCGATAACGGAAATTCTACTTTGCTTAAGGTAAATCAGTATGTTAGTCGTGATGAAGAGCGCGGAAAAGTAACATACGCTTTTGATAACTGCACATTTTCCGGCAATGACTGGGGCGACGAAATCCCTAGTAATACCTCCGATACCCCCGTAGCCCCTACAACCCCTGTAACGTCTTTCGCCGGCTTTGTGGATGTTAATGCTAATGCCTACTACGCTGCTCCTGTGGCCTGGGCCGTGGAAAAGGGCATTACCGCCGGGACCAGCGCTACCACTTTCGGGCCTGACTCCACCTGCTCCCAGGCTCAGATCCTGACCTTCCTCTGGCGGGCTTACGGTTCACCGGAGGCCGCCGGGACCGTGAGCGGCAGCGAATATTACGCCCTCCCCTTCCGGTGGGCTCAGGAACAGGGCGTCATCTCTCACAGCCTTGCCCCCGACAGCCCCTGTACCCGCGCCGACGTGGTGACCTATCTGTGGAAGCTGGCGGGGAGTCCCGAAGCCCAAGCAGCCGCATTCACTGATGTATCTGCCAATGCCAGCTATGCCAAAGCGGTCAATTGGGCCGTGGAAAAGGGCATCACCGCTGGGGTCAGCAAGGACCGTTTCGGCCCCGACTCCACCTGTACCCGAAGCCAGATCGTCACCTTCCTCTACGCCGCCTTGGGCAAATAATTTCCTAACGCACAGTGCCCCGCCTTTCCAGGCAGGGCACTGTTTTTATTGGGATTTTTTCCTACTCCCAGACCACCTGGGCCGACATACTCACCACGTTGATGTAGCTGGGACCCACCGCCAGGGGGATGGGCTGGCCGGAGGCATCCAGGAAGGAGTAGTGATCCGTCCGGTCGTCCCGCTGCCAGGTGATCTCCCAGCACTGGCCGTCCCGGAGCAGCAGGCCGCCGCCGGTGCCGGTGGTGCGCACCGACATCCGTCCGGCCTCGTCTCCCTTTACCTGGCTGATATCAGTGTACAGCACCAGCACATTGCTTACGCTCACCGGCTCGCCGGTGCCGCCGTCCACATAGGGGATATCCTGCTTGTCAATGTGCTGCTGAATCAGGTATCGATTTGTCTCAGCGTCATAAGTAAAATACCCTGTCTTATAGCTGGAGAAGGGTACCGTCAGCTTCTGTGCCGCCTCACCGCCGGAGGGCGCTTCCGGGGAGAAGGTCCAGCCCACCTCATAGCCGCTCTCGTGCTCCAGGCGGAACCGGCTGGGCATCTGCTCCAAGACCCGTTCGCTGGAGGTGAGCAGGGAGTGCTCAAAGCCGGCATTTTTCCGGCGCTCCGGGTCCCGCCAGTACATCTTGTCATAGGGACCGTTGACAAAGTCGATGTGGGTCACCTTCCAGCTGTCAAAGGCGTCATAGGCCTGGGGACTGCCCCCGGCGTGGATGTAGATGGCGTCATGGCCCAGGGCCAGGCTCACGTAGTAGTCCCGGGCGGAACGGATGCTGCCCAGGTCGCCGGCCCCCTCCAGGTCCTGGAAGACCCCCATGATCCGGGTGATGCCCCCCTCGGCCACAATCTCATAGAGCACATCGGCCTGGGATACCCCCACCTGGGGCAGGGCCTTGCGCAGGTTGTTGAACATGACGGCGACAGGCCGCTTGCCGCTGATATCCTCCTCCAGCCCCTCTCCCGTCAGAGGATTGGCGTAGGGGTACACCGGCTCCGGTTCGGGCTCCGGCTCCACTGGAGCGATTGCCGGAACACTGGACTGGTCCGGGGGCTCTGAGGCACTGCCCGGCTGGGAGCTGCCGCCCCCCTCTCCGCCCCCGCAGGAGGCCAGCAGGGCCAGGGCCAGCGCACCGGCAAAGAGGATGGTCCGCCATCGTTTGTTCATCAAAAATCCCTCCAATCATCCCCTCTATCATACGACACTCCTTGTGAAAAGTCAACAAAAATCCCGCCGTCCAGAGACTTGAGGTCTGGACATAAAAAACGCCGCAGACTTGTTCAAAATCTGCGGCGTTCACAGGAGCACAGAAGCGGACAGTGTCTTGCCGGTATGTGCTGCTGTTCACATCGTAAAATCAGCGGTAGAAAGCCAGGATACGGACCCAAACACCGGTAGAACCCTGGGAGTTGGGGAAGGTGCCGATGGTGTAGCAGCGGTCAACAGGGATGTCGCTCAGATTACAGACATTCTCTACTACGCCCACGCCGTTGCCGAGCAGGATCTTGTGGCTCTCGGTGGTGTCGGTGTCGGGAGAAATAGCCTCGCAGCCAACATAGCGGACACCCTGATCCACCAGGTACTGAGCGGTTTCGGGGAGCAGATAGGGGTAGTTGGTGATGTACTCCTGGGGATCCTCTTTCCACAGGGAATCCTGCTTGGTGTCAAACAGGACCGCCTCGCCGGGCTGGATCTCGCCGTGCTCCTCTTCCCAAGCCTTTACATCGTCCACAGTGATGCCATATGAACCGATCACGTCCAGTCTAATCACACAGGCGGGGCCGATCAGAATGGTGGGGTCAACGGTATCAACGCCGCCCGCTTCCTCAATCACATGGTAGGGAGCGTCCATGTGGGTTCCGGTGTGTACGCAGTAGCTGATAACCTCCAGGTTGTGAAGCCCGCCTTCCATCCCGATGCGGCCGAAGAAGTCGGATTGGGGCAGCTGAAGGGCGGGATCTGCTGGCATATCCGCCTCCTGAAGGTGAGCAATGTCCACATATTCATACTCGCTCAAATCCATGCCCAGGGCTTCCTCCAGCTCCTCCTTCTGAGGATTCTGATTGGACTGGGGGGGGTGGGCGCCCCCTTGATTGGATGTGCCGCCTCCATTTCCGGCGGGTTGGGTGCTGCACGAGGCTGCACCGGCCAGCAGAGCGCAGGCCAGGGCGGCGGCAATGGTCTTTTTCAGCATTTCGTTCTCCTCCTTAACGTTTCTGTTTCTGCCGCACAGGCAGAGCGTATTAGAATCCTCTTTTGCAAGGGAATTCACAAAGGTCTACCAGGGAAGCTCCTGGTTCAGGTATTCCTGCGCATTTTCCCGGGTTATGGGGTCGGTGGGCTGATAGTGGTAGTAGGATAGTTTTTCCCCTTGAAGATGGGCGCACATATCATCTATCGCCTCCAGCACCATACTGGGATATTGAATCACCGTCCCGGCAATTTTTCCCTGGGCTATCTTTTCCACCACCGACCGTTGACCGTCAATGCCGATTACAACAACCCCTCCGGCCAAACCATGGTCCTCCAAAGCGAGATAACAGCCCTCCGCCATCAAATCGTTCTGGCAAATGACCCCGTGGAGATTAGGCTCAATGTTAAGACAGTCATCCAAAATGCTCTGCGCGTAAATGCTGGTAAACGCACCATTGTACTCTCCCAGCAATTGGATCCTGGAATTTTGGGATATTGCCTGCTGGATCCCAGTATTTCGGTCCACTTCACCGGATGAGTTAGGAATACCGGTGAGATAAACCACGTTCCACAGCTCCGCGTCAGGAAAGTACTCCTCCAGCGAGGCCACAAGCAATTCACCTGCCTGAAGGCCCATGAGATAGTGGTTGGCCCCCACATACCCGACTGTAAAGGCGGACGAGGCCACCTCAATCCGGTTGTCCAGGGTCAGCACCGGCACGCCCTGATCGTTGGCGTACTGGATCGCCGGGATTGGCCCCTCCATGGTATAGGGGATCAGGATGATTCCATCTACGGGTTGGTCAACCAAGGAAATCAGGTCCTGATTCTGCTTGCGCTGACTGTTTTCCCCGTCCAGCAGGATCAGGTCTGCTTTTCGATCCTCCTGGACGGCATACTCCTCCAGCAAATGGTACATGGCTTTGCGAAAATCCAAGCTGGTGGTGGGAAAGCTCACGCCAATCAGCGGAAGACGGTCCTCCCTGGCTGGAACATCAGGGCCGCTGGAGGATAGACCTGTTTTTCCGGCGCAGCCCCCGCAAAGCAGCAACAGTAACAGCCATAGAATTGATTTTTGAGAACCCATCATAGCGGCCTCCCCGTTTCTGGTGATATTATACTGGAGCAGAGCGGAAAGAGAAATGGGGCGATCTTGTTTTTTGGTGTGTTATTTTGTCCACTAAAACTCCAGCAGCTTGGTCTCCCGATATTGACTGGGCGTCATGCCCTCCAGCTTTTTAAAGACCTTGATAAAATGCTTTACGTCCTGATAGCCCACTTCCTCAGCCACCTGATAAATGCGCTTGCGGCAGTCCAAAAGAGCGCGTTTGGCATTCTGAACCCGCACTTGACTGAGATAGTCAGAAAATCCAATCCCCTCCACCGCAGAAAAGAGCTTGGACAGGTAGGTGGGCGAAACATAGACATGTCGGGCTGCCATGTCCAATGTAATACGTTTTGCATAGTTCTCCTGGATATACTCCTTGACCGTCTCCACCGTCTGCCGTTTCACTCCGTGGGAGAGCGGGGGAAAGGGCTCCCGGGCTTCCAGACCCTCCTCCGGCTGGACGCGGGCCGGCTCCGGGCGCTTCTCATCCATGCGCTCAATACATTTGTACACCGCCTCAAACAGCTCATCCTCAGAGGCGGGCTTGAGCAGGTATTCTACCACGATCCCGCTGGAGAGCATTTTGCGCGCCGCGTCAAAGTCGCTGTATCCGCTCAATGTAATGATCTGGGGCTGGCGAGGCAGCTGCATGATACGCTCCAACAGCTCCACCCCGTCCATCTCCGGCATTCGGATATCCAGAATCAGAATGTCGGGGCTGTGCTGCACGATACCCTCCAGGGCGCTGTGGCCGCCGGCTGCCTCATACAAGGGGCCCACCTCCAGGGTGCTCCATGGGATATCCTCTAAAATATGGCGGCGGGCGTGCTCCTCGTCGTCAACGATCATCAGCGAATATTTGTCAGGCATCTAAATCCTCCTTTCGCTCCAGGGGAATCACAAACCAGACCCTTGTGCCCTGGCCCAGCTGACTTTCTATGTGTATGTCCCGTTCCCCGTAGGTCAAACACATCTGCTCCCGAATATTTTTTAAGGCAAAGCTCTCCTGTGACTTCTCCTGTGCGCCGTTGATCTGCCGGCAGAGCTGTTCCAGACGCTCTGGAGAAATGCCGGCGCCGTCGTCCTGCACCTCAAAATACAGCGTTTCCCCCTGCCTGCGGAACCGGATCTGAAGATCATGGTCCTCAAAATTCTTTTCCAGACCATGGACAACCGCATTCTCCACAATCGGCTGAAACAAATATTTCAGTGCAACATAGTCTGCCATCTCGGGAAATTCCTCAATTTTGCACCGAAGGGTGGGGCCAAACCGCATTTTTTGCAGGTTGAGGTATAAGCGCAGCAATTGGGAAATTTGATCCAAGGGGAGCTTCTCCTGCCCATAGGACAGACTCAACCGAAAGTATTTGGACAGGATCAAAATCATTTGCGCAGAGGAATCGGCCTGTTCACGGCATGACTCGGCGTAAATGGTATTGAGGGTGTTGAACAGAAAGTGCTCATCCATTTGGGACTGGAGAAAGGACAGCTGCATCTGCTTATGCAGCAGCTGCTGGATATAGACCTGGTCGATCAGCTGTCGCAGACGGAGGATCATATGATTGTAGCACTGAAAGAGCACGCCCAGTTCATCCCGCCGGGCCGCCGGCTCAACGGTTTCCAGCCGGCCCCCTTCCACCAGACGCATACTGGCTTGAAGGGTTTGGATGGGCCGGATGACCCATTGATACAGCAAAGCGCTGCCCAGCGCTGTGGCGACTGCGTAGCACAAAACCGCCGTAAAATAGAAGGCGGGGCTGAGGCTCAATTGTGCAGAGACGTCCTTTTGGGGCGTGCGGGCCAAGTATTTCCAGCCGCTCTCCCGCGCGTTGTAAAAGGTGACCTGGACGGACTGATCCCCGTCCTGATAGGGGTAGGAGCCCCAGTCTGCGCTGCTGGAAAAAGCGGGCGCCCAACAGCCTGTAATATTGGTATTATAACCCTTTTTCTCCCCGGAGAGCAGAACATTTCCCGCGTAATCGGTAATCAACAGATCGACCCGGTCCAGTCCCAGGTCCGATAATTTGGGCTCCCATGCCGAATTTTTCAGGTTGCAGATCAGCATACAGCCATTTCCTGCTTCCACCGGACGGCTGAGGGAGAGCACCTTATCCGCTCCGTCCGGCGTGGGAAGAATGTTCCACTGGATCGGTGCGCGCAGATCGTTGTAGTAAAACTGATGGAGCAGATTCCCGTAAGGGTCGTCTGTGGAAAACTCCTTTTGGTTTGGGAGCATGGTGATCGTGGTCTTGACACTGGGAAAATAGAGATAGACAGATTCCAAATCGGGAAGCTGACTGACATATTGATTGAGCGCCAAGGACAGCTGACTGCGGAGCGTTTTCCGGGTTCCGGCGTTCTGCGCGTTGTTCTGGTAGTCGGTGACCAGTAAGATCAGCTGCGGGTCCTGGCTGACCTGCCGGCTGAAATCACTGACCTGGGACATGGTATTCTGCATCATCAATGACGCCGCATAGAGGGTGTTGTGCATCGCCTCTTCATATTGCTGGAGCGCATGGGCCTGTGAGATATCATAAAAATAATTCCAGAAAGCAATCAAGGGAATGAAAAGTATCACCGCAATGACGGCGGACACCCGCAGCATAATACTGCGATACCACGGAACATGGGAGCTCATCACATCATCTCCTCCTGCAATGTAAATTTCCAAATGGGGAGCAGCGGGCCTGTAGCTATTAAAAGTAAAACCCCCTTTTGCCCCTGAAAGCCAAGTGTAGTATTTCATTATTTTACACGAAAAGCCAATTTCATACAACATCATTCCAGGCTGCATCGCGGCGAAAAAACCCGCTCCAAGCCTTTGTAAATTCGAATATTTGAAGAATAATAGAGATGTGAGGAGGCAGTCCAGCCCTGCTCAGAGAGCAATTTAAGCCGGGGAGCTCACAGCGGCCCTGCCCGTGAGGGGCTCAAGCCGAATGCCTCCCCTGCGCAGATTATGGCCGCTGCTGTCCCTGCCATCCGGCTGCCGCCGTGGGCAAGGGCAAACCGGCCCTCTAAGGGCGCGGTCATCAAGGAACAACATGTGAGGAGGAATTTTGTTATGTCTCAAGTGGCAGTCCTGGGCGAGGGGAGCGCCCAGTTCCGCAGCGGTGAGGGACTTGTGCAGGCCATACGCCTGGAGTCCGGCCCCAGCCGGAGGTAAGGACCATGGTACACTCCAATCCTCTGCTCCGGGGCGGTCCCTCCCCCCGATTTATTACCATCGGCGAGATCATGCTGCGCCTGACCCCGCCCAACTACGGCAAGATCCGCGCGGCCACCAGCTTTGAGGCCAGCTATGGCGGCTCCGAGGCCAATATTGCCCTGGCTCTGGCCAATCTGGGGATTGACAGCACCTTTTTCAGCGTGGTCCCCAACAACTCTCTGGGCAAGAGCGCCGTCCGGATGCTCCGGGCCAATGACGTCCACTGCGCCCCGGTCATCTTCTCGACCCGGGAGGAGACTCCGACCCACCGCCTGGGCGTCTACTACCTGGAGACGGGCTACGGCATCCGCCCCAGCAAGGTGACCTACGACCGCCGGCACAGCGCCATCACCGAGTACGACTTCTCCAGGGTTGACCTGGACGGGCTGCTGGAGGGCTTCCACTGGCTCCACCTCAGCGGCATCACCCCGGCGCTGTCCCCCAGCTGCGCTCAGTTCATTTTGGATTGCCTGGTCAAAGCCAAGGAGAAGGGCATCACTGTCAGTTTTGACGGCAATTTCCGCAGTACGCTGTGGACCTGGGACCAGGCCCGGGACTACTGTACCCGATGCCTGCCCTACGTGGACGTGCTGCTGGGCGTTGAGCCCTACCGCCTTTGGAAGGAGGAGAGGGACCACAGCCTGGGGGACTGGAAGGACGGCGTCCCCCTCCAGCCCAGCTGCCAGCAGCAGGACCAGATGTTCCGGCGGTTTGTGGAGCGCTTTCCCAACTTGAAGTGCATTGCCCGCCACGTCCGATTTGCCCACAGCGGCAGCGAGAACAGCCTGATGGCCTATTTGTGGTACCAGGGGCGTACCTTTGAGAGCAAGCTGTTCACCTTCAACATCCTGGACCGGGTGGGCGGCGGCGACGCCTTTGCCAGCGGACTGATCTATGCGATGATGAACGACTATCAGCCCATGGATATGGTGAATTTCGCCGTAGCCAGCAGCGTCGTCAAACACACCATCCACGGCGACGGCAATATTACCGACGATGTGGACAGCATCCGAAACCTGATGAATATGAGCTTTGATATCAGACGCTAGCCGGAACCCCTTCGAAGCGGCAAAAATATAAATCCCTTTTTCTCTTCTGTGTTGATAGCCCTGCCCATTGGCGTTTTCACCAATTCCTACTTGAAACTGAATACGGGCTGTGATATAATCAGTTCAACAAATCATGGTTTGAGAAAGAAGGCGATAATATGAAAAAATATATAGCATTTGGTTTTGCGTTGATATGTATATTTAGCCTTGCTGGTTGTAATTCAGCAGATACAAGTGAAGGAAATAGCGTGTTGACTTCTTTAGCCTCATTTTCCTATGAAGAAGATTATATGCTTTATTATGATGATTTTGGGCTAAAAACAAGTGATTTTTTAAATGCTGATGTTTGTTTGATTGATGGACAGAAGTCCGCAGTGGAGCAGGCAGAAAATGAGTGTACCATTGAGTACAACGCCACCAGTGAATATTATGATAATGAAGCGGAAATGTGGCGTGTGGACTTTCAAACAGTCAGTAGAGAACAGGGAGTTGCCATATTAGTTGGTACTCGTCAAAGTGTTTATCTTGACAATAATGGTATAACGCATTTGATTGTATATCACGAAGAACAGCAATGACTTCCCATTTATCGGGCAGTCGTCCATGTTGGGCGGCTGCCTGTTTCGTCATTTCGCTGGTTGAAAAGGTTTACAAGTGTTCATCAACACAAAAGAGAAAAGGGATAAATATAAAACTGGCGGGCCAGAATCACCTCCGGTACGCCAGTTTTTATGTCGCAGGCCCCAAAGTTCCGCTGGCTGGAGGGGAAGGGCCTGGTTACACCCTATGATTTAAAAAATTCACAATTATTTTAGTTGAAATAAACGGCCAGGTATGGTAGAGTATAATTAAACAGAGGGCACACCCCCTATGTCAAATCAGTAAGGAGTGATACACATGATTCGTGTTATCATGGGCAAGAAGGGCTCCGGCAAGACCAAGAACGTGATTGAGCTGATTAACAGCGCAGTCCAGACCGAGCACGGCAACGTGGTCTGCATTGAGAAAGGCAATAAGCTGACCTTCGACATCCATTACCACATCCGCCTGGTAGAGGCCAGTGAGTACGATATCGCCGACTATACCGCCCTGAAGGGCTTCATCAGCGGAATGTACGCCGGCAACTACGACATCACCCACATCTTTATCGACAGCCTCACCAAAATTGTGGGCGGTGACTGCGACCACGAGACCGAGAAGTTCCTGGACTGGCTGAACAAGTTTGCCGAGCGGCACAACATCAAGTTCACCATCACCATCAGCGATGACGAGTCCCTTGCCCCGGACGGCGTGAAGAAGTACTTTTAATGGCAGAGGATGCCCTCCAGCTCAGGCTGGAGGGTATTTTTGTGCCGTTTGGGGAGAAAGGTGGGGACCGGCTCCAGGGAGAAAAGTCCCTTAAACGGGTCTGGGCCCAACAAAAGATGGAAAAATCGCAGTTGACAAAATAAAAAAGTGGAGGTATGCTTAATTTGGATATAGAACAATTGTTCCATATCCTCGCCGGATTGGACGGGCCCGCCCCGCCCCTCCAGGGTCCCGGCCAATTCTGCGGCAGCACTTCAGGGTCCCACGCCGGCTTCCACACCCCTATGGGACAACGCGCCGGTTTCCCTGCGGCGGCTGTCAGACTCTTCTTCTGCGGAAAAAAAGAAAACCGGCATTCCCTTGCGGGAACACCGATTTTCTGGTGGAGGAGGGTGGATTCGAACCACCGAAGCGAAACGCAACAGATTTACAGTCTGCCCCCTTTGGCCACTCGGGAACTCCTCCATATTCAGTTGGAGCTGGTGGACGGATTCGAACCCCCGACCTGCTGATTACAAATCAGCTGCTCTACCGGCTGAGCTACACCAGCATTTTTGCGGAACTGTCCAACAGCAAGCGATATTATAACAAAGGAACGGAGGGATGTCAAGTAGAAATGAGAAATTTTTTCTTAAAATTTAAAAATTTTTCAGACCGGGCGTTTTTGGGGACTGCGGGCCCTGAAATCGCCAGGAATGTTCTGTGTCTTCAGACGGAGGAGGGAACGACATGACGTTAGCGGAGCTGTCACTGGAGTACCGGGCCCATGCCAGGGCGCTGGATCTGCGGATCGGCCAGCTGGAGGACTCCCTGGAGCGGACCGGGGATGGGGACACGCGCTGCCAGCTCCAGGAGCGGATCAGGATGCTGTCCATCATGCTGCGGGAGGCCAGGGAGCTGGCCGTGCTCACCGAGCGCTATTATGACAGGGGGTATCGCCGGAATGCCAAGTACACGATATAGACGGGGAGGAAAATATGCCGCCGACATGGCCGTATACAGCCGGCAGATGGCGGGGGACAACGGGCAGGAGCTCAGCCGCCTCAAGCGCAATCTGATCCTGGCCCTGCGGGAGGATGTTACCGAACGGCAGCGGCAGGCTCTGCTGATGTACTACGCCCAGGGGATGAATATGCGGAAGATCGGCGAGACCATGGGAGTGGACAAGTCCACCGTCTCCCGCACCATCAAACGGGGGGAGCGCCGCCTGAGACGCTGCCTGCGCTACGGCGCGGAGACCTATTTGCGGGGGATGGGGGAGAGCTGACCCCTTTCCGGGAAACGCCCCCTAGACCAGGAAGCGGCCTGTTCCAGGGGGCGTTTTTTCATGGAGAGGATCAGTTCTTCAAAGTTTCCGCCCAGGCGGCGTACTTGGCCACCTTGGCCTCGGCGTCCTCCTTGGAGGTCCCGTTGGCCAGGATGTACACCTTCACCTTGGGCTCGGTGCCGGAGGGCCGGACGATCAGGCTGGTGCCGTCGGCCATCTCGTAGCGCAGTACGTTGGAGCCGGACAGCTCCATGGCGGACTTTGCGCCGTCGGCCACGCTGACCACACTGCCGTCCTTATAGTCCTTCTGCTCCTTGACGGCCACACCGGCAATCTCCACCGGGGGCTTCTCCCGCAGATTGGCCATCAGGACGGCCATCTTCTTCAGGCCGTCCAGACCGGGCATCACCAGGTTCATGGTGCGCTCGCTGTAGTAGCCGTACTTCTCGTACAGGGCCAGCAGGGCGTCGTACAGGGTCATGCCCTGGCCGGCGTAGTAGGCGGCCATCTCGGTCATAGCCACGGCGGCGGTAACGGCGTCCTTGTCCCGGACGAAAGAGCCCAGCATATAGCCATAGCTCTCCTCATAGGACATAATTACGTTGCCCTCGCCGCTGCTCTCCAGCTGGTCCTTCTTCTGGGCCAGGAACTTAAAGCCGGTGAAGGTGTCGAAGCACTTCAGACCGTTGACCTCGGCCACCTTCCGGGCCATCTCGGTGGTGACGATGGTCTTCAGGGCCACCGGATTGACGGGCAGCTTGCCGGTGCGCTTCATGGCGCCGATAAGGTAGTCCAGCAGCAGCACGCCGGTCTGGTTACCGGTGAGTACCTTGAACTCCCCACTGCCGGTGTTCACCATCAGGCCCACCCGGTCGGCGTCGGGGTCGGACCCCAGGATAAAGTCGGCCCCGTTCTCCTTGGCCAGCTTCACCGCCAGATCGAAGCCCTCGGGATTCTCCGGATTGGGGGAGACCACCGTGGGGAAGTTGCCGTCGATGACCATCTGCTCGGGGACGCAGATGACGTGCTTCATGCCCAGCCGCTTCAGCGCCTCGGGGATGAGCTTGTAGCCGGTGCCGTGGAAGGGGGTGTACACCATCTTAAAGGTGTCGGCCACCTTGTCCACCGCCGCCTGGTCATAGACCTGCCCCAGGGCGTTGGCCAGGAATTTTTCGTCGGTCTCCGCGCCCATTTCGGTGATGGGGGCGGGGGTGGCACAGCCCAGCTGGGGCCCGGTGAGCACGTCCAGCTCCTTCATGATCTTGGCCACCTGGTCGGCGTGCTGAGGGGGCAGCTGGGCGCCGTCCTCCCAGTAGACCTTGTAGCCGTTGTACTCCTTGGGGTTGTGGCTGGCGGTGACGTTGATGCCGGCGATGCAGCCGTACTCCCGGATGGCGAAGGACAGCTCAGGAGTGGGGCGCAGGGACTCGAACAGCCGCACAGGGATGCCGTTGCAGGCAAGGACCTGGGCCGCCGCCCGGGCGAACTCCGGGGAGTTGTTCCGGCAGTCGTAGCACACGGCCACGCCCCGCTGTACCGCCTCGGGGCCCTCGGCCAGGATGACCTGGGCAAAGGCCTGGGTCGCGTGACGGACGGTGTAGATGTTCATGCGGTAGGTGCCCATCCCCATGGTGCCCCGCAGGCCGGCGGTGCCGAAGGACAGCTGGTCAAAGAAGCGGGACTCGATCTCCTTGTCGTCGTTCTTGATGGCCTCCAGCTCCGCCTTCTCCTCCTCCATGAGGATGGGACTGGCCAGCCAGGCCTCATAAGTATCGCGGTAGGACATATTAACATACCTCCAGTGGCTGAAAATTTACATCTGCTATTGTACCACAAGAGGGGGAAAATTACCAGAGCTTTTTGTGGAAATCTCCTATTTCTCCTTTGGCCCTCAGCCGGGCCATATCCTCGGGCAGAGGGGCGGAAAATTGCAGTTTCTCCTTTGTAATGGGGTGGAGGAAGGAGAGATATCCGGAGTGGAGGGCTGGGCGCTGAATCAGTGCCCGGTCCTCCGTTCCGTAGAGAAAGTCGCCCGTCAGGGGATGGCCGGTGTGGGCCATGTGGACCCGGATCTGGTGGGTGCGGCCAGTGTCCAGCTCCAGGGACACCAGCGCCCGGTCCCCCCAGCGGCCCAGGACGCGGTATGTAGTCCGGGCGCTCTTGCCGTCGGGGCGGACCATCTGCTCCATCAGGGAGCCCGGCTTGGGTCCCAGCGGGGCGTCAATCACTCCGGCGGGGGGCTCCGGGCCCCCCTGGCACACCGCCAGGTAGAGCCGCCGGAAGTCCCGGGTGTGGAGCTGATTTTTCAGCACCTCCTGGGCGTGGGGGTGCTTGGCGGCCACCAGCAGGCCGGTGGTCCCACGGTCCAGCCGGTGGACGGGGTGGAAGTCCGCCTCCTGTCCCGTCTTTTCATAATAATGAACCAAAAAATTACCCAGCGTATCGTCATAGTGCCCCGGCCCCGGGTGGACGGACACCCCCGCCGCCTTGTTCAGGACAATCAGGTCCTGGTCCTCGTGGACGATCTCCAGGGGACCGGGGGCGGGGATGATGCTGCTGTTCCGCTGGGGGTCGGATAGCCGCACCGACAGCACCCGTCCCGCCGCCGGACAGAACCGGGTGTTGACCCGCACGCCGTCCACCAGAATGCCGTCCTCCAGCCACTTAATACGGCGCACCACCGTCCCCGACAGGCCCAGGTGCTTTTTTAAGAGGGTATCCACCTTGACCCCCGCCAGTTCCGGGGAAATCCTCAGCTCCAGCCTCCTGCTCACAGCTTTTTGGACAGCCACAGGCTGGACAAAAGGGCGGAGAAAATGTAGCACGCGATGACACTTGTCAGGGCATAGCAGGCCTCTCTGCTCAGGGGAAGTACAATAAAGCTGGCCACCGCCGCGGCAAAGATGGTGAGCGCCCCGGCAATCTGAGCGGAGGTGCGGGCAATCTGCATTTCCTGCTCGTCGGTCTCCTTGATTTTGGCCTGCCGCTGGGCCCGGGGATGGGTGAGCAGATACTGCGTCCTCACCAGCAGGAACAGCGCCCCGGCGGTAATGCCGCTGGCCGCCCCCAGGTAGAAGCCCTGGACGTAGTCAGACAGATCGCTGCTGGGCACCAGCAGAACGTAGCAGGCAAAGCCCACCAACCCGATACACAGCATTCCAATGGCCCACAGACGGCGCAGCTTCAGGGATCTTTCGTAATTTTTGCTGTCGGTAAACAGTGCTTTGATCAACATTTGAACTTCCCCTCACATTTTTTTGTTCCAGCGGTGGATGTTTATCATATAGAAGGCGCAGTGGAGCACGATGACCACCGAGATAGCCACGCCCCACAGGCCGCCCACGAAAATCTGGATGACCATAAAGGCCGCCCACAGCATATACAGTGTCCAGTACCAGGAAGACATGGCCGCCTTCTCCCGGATGGCCACATTGCGCTCGTCGGTCTCGCTCCGCTCTATTTCCTTTTGTTCCTCCGGGGTCAAGCCTTTGGTGGACAGAGCGATGGCCGTCACTCCGAAGCCAATCAGCACGCCGCCCAGAGTACACAGGGCTAGGCTGAGTTGCTTCGGGATGCGCTCCCTCAGCAAAATTGCGGCGAAAAAGGCCGCCACAGCGCCCACAAACATCATAAAGGGAGATATTCTTTTGCACCATTCTTTCATCACAGACACCTCACAGTCTCAATATTTCCGCCCCAGCCGCCAGCGGACCAGCTCAAAAATCAGGACCCTGACCCAGTAGGCCAGCAAAATCCAGGAGAAAATTCGGTAGTCCACATGGGCGAGGAAGCTGATCTTGTCCGCAAACAGGGCCAGAAGGATATAGCTCAGGAAAAACAGCATTGTCTCCCCCTGCCAGCACCGCCAGGCCGCCTTTTCATAGAGCATCTGGTTCCGCTCGTCCCGGTCCCGGCGGTCCAGCTCCCGCTGCTCCTCCGGGGACAGGTCCTCGTATTTCTCCTTCTGCCGCCACAGCAGCAGAAGAATCCCTAAGCCGGATATCGCCAGCACCGGGGACAGCCGGTCCCCCAGCTCCGCCGGGAAGATGGGCAATTGCAGGAGAAAGCCTGTTCCAATCATCCCCAGACACAGGAGCCACTGCCATTTTTTCGGCTTGCCGTTTACCTGCTTCATATTCACTCCTCCTCAAACAGGAATACTCAATATCTCCGTTCCAGCCACCAGCGGATGGCAAAGGTAAGCAAAGAGCGGCCGATGATGAACCAGTACAGGGTATAGGCAATCTCATATCGCTGAAAACACAGGCCCACTATGCAAAACAAGATCAGCAGTCCCCGGTCCTCAATCTGCCGGCAGTACCAGACAGCCCGCTCCAGAATCATCTGGCTGCGCTCGTCCCGCTGTTCCCGCTGGATATCCGCCCTGCCCCGTTTCTGCTCATAAAAGAAATTAAGGCACAGTACAAGGACACAGCCCAGAAGCACGAATGGAGCCAGCTTCATCCTTAGCTCTCCGGGAATGAAGGGAGCGCTGATGATCCCCACAAACAGTATGACCGCGCAGTTCAAGCCCTGTTCAAACAAAGTATGCTTTCTGTATATCATAGTCCCTCCTCCTCAAACAGGAATACTTCCTCGATGGTCAGTCCGAAATACTTTGCGATCTTGTGGGCCAGCAGCAGCGAGGCGTTGTACCGGCCGCTCTCCAGGGAGATGATGGTCTGCCGGGTCACGTCAACCCCGTCGGCCAGCTCCGCCTGAGAGATGCGCCGCTCCTTGCGCAGCTGAGCAATTTTGTTGGTCACCTGACCGCCTCCTTCCTCTGGAAGATATAAAGTTCGCTTTACAGGAAAAGTATAGCACACTTTACATATCGTGTCAAGGGTCCTTTACATTTTTCTTGTGGAAATCCAGACGCAATTTTCCTTTACTTTTCCGGAGCATTCGTATATAATAAGCTGAAATGATATCAGCAGGAAAGTGTGGGAACTAAATGCTCCAGTTTGACGAATATAAGGTAAAGCTGAACAACCTGGCTCCGGCCCTGAAGGAGCTGGCCCAGGCCCTGGACCTGGAGGGGGCGGAGCGGGAGCTGGATATGCTCCAGGCTGAGTCCGCCGCCGATGGCTTTTGGGACAACCTGGCCAAGGCCCAGAAGGTGCAGCAGCGGATCAAAAATTTGCAGGACAAGGTGGACAGCCAGAGCAGACGGCAGAGCCAGTGGGACGACCTGATGGCCCTGTGCGAGATGGGCAACGAGTTTGAGGACGAGTCCCTCGTCCCCGAGCTGGAGGAGGGCTTTTCCGCCCTGGAGTCCAACATGGAGACCGCCCGGCTGGAGACCCTGCTCACCGGGGAGTACGACCGCTCCAACGTGATTCTCACCATCCACCCCGGCGCGGGCGGCACCGAGGCCCAGGACTGGGCCCAGATGCTCTACCGGATGTATACCCGCTGGACCGAGCGCCGGGGCTTCACCTACCAGATCATGGACTACCAGGAGGGGGACGAGGCGGGCATCAAATCGGCCACCATTATGATCGAGGGAGAGAACGCTTACGGCTACCTGCGGGGAGAGCACGGCGTCCACCGGCTGGTGCGGGTGTCCCCCTTCGACGCCAACGCCCGGCGGCAGACCTCCTTCGCCTCTGTGGAGGTGATGCCCGACCTGCCCGAGGACGTGGAGGTGGAGATCCGCCCCGAGGACATTGAGATGCAGGTCTACCGGGCCTCCGGCGCGGGGGGACAGCACGTCAACAAGACCTCCTCCGCCGTCCGCCTGATCCACAAGCCCACCGGCGTCGTCGTGGCCAGCCAGCAGGAGCGGTCCCAGTTCCAGAACAAGGACAACTGTATGAAAATGCTCCGGGCCAAACTGGTGGAGCTGCAAATGCAGGAGAAGGCGGAGAAGATTTCCGACCTGAAGGGCGTCCAGCTGAAAATTGAGTGGGGCAGTCAGATCCGATCCTACGTCTTTATGCCCTACCAGATGGTGAAGGACAACCGCACCGCCTTCGAGACCAGCAATATCGGCTCCGTGATGGACGGCGACCTGGACGGCTTTGTCAATGCCTACCTCACCGCCGAGGCCACGGGGAACTGGGCGTCGAAATAGCAAATTCACAGGCCGTGAAGGCCAAATGGCACGGCGTTTGGAGTAACGCGGGCCCCATAGAAATGACAAGAAGTAACCCCAGCTCGGGAGAGCCGGTGGTTACTTCTTTTTCATAAACGGAGGCCAGACAGCCTCCGTTTTGTGATTTTGATTGGGCTTACAGCTTGGCCGTCAGCTCGGCCCGCAGGTCCTCGTAGCCGGGCTTGCCCAGCAGGGCAAACATGTTCTTCTTGTAGGCCTCCACGCCGGGCTGGTTGAAGGGATTGACCTCCAGCAGGTGGCCGGACAGA
>NZ_QWKI01000111.1 GCF_009911645.1 Pseudoflavonifractor sp. 60 | reverse complement strand
CCGCCGTCCACGTGGGCCAGGATGGTCCCCCGCATGGCCTGCTCGTTGACGAAGGAAAGGGGCTTGCCCGACAGGAAGTTCAGCCCGTCCACGTTGGCGGGGTCGTTGGGGATGGTGTATGCCCCGTCGGGGACGAAGCTGACCATAGTCTCGAACATGACCCGAGAGCCGTCCTGGATAAACTGGCCCATGGAGTGCAGGTCGGC
>NZ_QWKI01000110.1 GCF_009911645.1 Pseudoflavonifractor sp. 60 | reverse complement strand
GTGTACCTTTTGATAGTTGCTAAATTTATTTCAACACAAAACTACAGTTCTCCAAGGTACCAGGCTGCAATTTATATTGCTTTATGAAAATGCTGATGAAAAACTGCCTGCAAAACATGGAATCCATTGCGGCCCACAAAAAAACATCCCACCGGACGATTCCCGGTGGGATGTTTGATGATTGTTTAGCTGTCCAGCTGTGCAGCCAGTTCCAGCATATAGTTGGTGGGGGCCTCCTCGATTTTACCCGCGTCGAAGGCGGCGGCCAGGGCGGGGTCCATGGGCAGCTTGGCCAGCACGGGAATTTCCAGCTCGGCGGCCACAGTTTCAATGTGGCTCTCGCCGAAAATGGTGTGGCGCTTTCCGCAGTCGGGGCACTGGAAATAGCTGTAATTCTCCACCAGGCCCAGCACGGGGATATCCATCATCTTAGCCATATTCACCGCCTTGGACACGATCATGGACACCAGGTCCTGGGGGGAGGTGACCACGACGACTCCGTCCACGGGCAGGGACTGGAATACGGTAAGGGGCACGTCGCCAGTCCCCGGAGGCATATCCACAAACATATAGTCGATGTCGCCCCAGATCACCTCCTGCCAGAACTGGGTCACCACCCCGGCGATGACGGGCCCGCGCCAGATGACGGGGTCGGTCTCGTTGGCAGACAGCAGGTTCAGGGACATGAGCTTCACGCCGCCGGCGGAAATGGCGGGGTCGATCCCCGCGTCGGAACCGGTGGCCCGCTGATGGATGCCGAAAGCGGTGGGGATGGAGGGGCCGGTGATATCGGCGTCCAGCACCGCCACCTTGCGGCCCCGCTTGGCCATTGCCGCCGCCAGGGAGGCGGTGACGGTGCTCTTGCCCACGCCGCCCTTGCCGCTGACCACGGCGATGACCTGTTTCACACTGGACATGGAATTGGCCGGAACCCGCAGGTCCCGGGAACCGCAGTCGGCGGAGCAGCTGGAGCAGTCGTGGGTGCAGTTTTCTGCCATAATTGATACATCTCCTTATTGGATTGTTGACGGTTTGCGGGGAACCGGCCCCGCGATCACACACCCCGGGGCGGGGTCACCGAATCAGGGTATTTTCCTCGGGAATTTCCTCCCGGGTCTCCTGTGCGGTAAAGTAGTAGCTCAGCACCTCCGCTGACATGGAGGCCAGGGTGCTGCCGCTGGCGCCGTGCTCCACCACCATGGCCACGGCGATCTCCGGGTCGTCGTAGGGGGCGAAGCAGACGAAGACGGCGTGGGCCTCGGTCTGGGCGCTGACCTGGGCGGAGCCGGTCTTGGCGCCCACCTGAAAGGGCAGGTTCTGGAAATAGGGCCGGACGGAGGCGCTCTCAGTGGTCACCGCCAGCATTCCCGCCTTCACCGCCTCCAGGTTTTTGGGCTGGATGTCGATGGTGCTGAGGACTCGGGGCTCATAGGTGTGGACCACCTGGGAGAAGTCGCTGGATTTGACCTCTTTCAGCAGGTGCGTCGCGTTCCGGGTCCCCCCGTTTACCAGGGTTGCGATATAGTTGGCCAGCTGGAGCATGGTCACCTGGGTACTCTCCTGGCCGATGGCCACCGAGGTAATGCTGCCCTCATACCAGGTGCCCCCCAGGGACTCGGTAAAGGCAGGGCCGGCCATCACGCCGGCGGACTCGTTCAGCTCCAGTCCCGTTCGTTCTCCCAGGCCGAAGCGGTTGGCGTAGTCCACCAGGGTATCAATGCCCAGCCGGCGGCCCACATCGAAGAAAAAGTAGTTGCAGGACACCTCAATAGCCTTGGTCACGTTAATCAGGCCGTGGTAGCCCCGGTACTGCCGGTAGTACCAGCACTGAGGCGGGTTTACGTCGGTCCAATAGGTGTACCGCCCCTCATCCCGGATCTTGGTGGAGGGGGCTATGATATCCTCCTCCAGGCCGGCAACGGCGGTAATCATCTTGAAGGTGGAGCCCGGAGGGTAGACTCCCTGAAAGGCCCGGTTCAGGAAGGGTTTCAGGGGATTGCTGGCGTTCTCCTCATACTCCGCGTTGTAGTTGGCCAGGTCAAAGCTAGGGTAGGAGGCGGCGGCCAGCAGCTCGGCGTTCTTCACGTCCAGCACCACGCAGGCCGCGCCCTCCGTCTCCTCGCTCTCCAGCTTGGGGACCGAGTCGGCCAGCAGGTTTTCAATATAGCCCTGGAGGCCAATGTCCAGGGTGAGCATTACGTTGTTTCCCGGCTCGGGTTCCGACAGCCAGGTCTCTGCCATAATTTTGCCCTTTTTGTTCCGCTCCACCGTCTTTTTGCCCGGCTTGCCCCGCAGGTACTGTTCAAAAGCCTGCTCCGCGCCCCCCCGCCCCACGGTGTCGTTCATCTTATAGTCCCCCTCGCCGTCCCCGTCCAGGTCCAGATTGGTGTAATACTCCACCTCGTTTGCAAAGATGGGGGTCACCCGGCCCAGGAGGTGGGCGGCGTATTTGGTGTGGTACTGACGCACGGTGGTGGCCTCGATGATGACCCCTGTCAGGTCCTGCTCCTTGACCCGGGAGATGAAGCCGATATCCACGTCGGAGGCGAAGACGTACTCGGAGGCGATGTAGACCTCCCGGGAGCGCAGGTACAGCTCGTACAGGACCCCCGCCAACGCCCGGGCGTCCTCCGAGGACATATCCCCAATATTCAGCTCAGGGACGGTCTCTCCCGCTGCCTCCGCCGCCTTTTTGTCCACCGCGCCCTCCCCCTTGATCTCAAAGCTGGCGCACATTTGCCCCAGCAGCTGCTGGGCGCTGGGCAGAGGACGGGGCCCCGTCTCCGGAGGGGGAGCCTCCTCCGGCTTGTTCCCCTTCAGGAAGTTTTTGATCTTGTCGATCAGGCCGGGCTCCTTGGGAGCGGCGGCCTCTGCTGCCGGTTCCGCCACCTTGGTGGGGTCGTCGATCCACTTCATCTTCACTGCCAGCCTGCCCAGCTGGGTCAGAGTGCGCACCGCGCCCCCCTCCTCCGGATAGGAGACGGTGTAGAAGGGGGTCGTGGTGGTAAAGCGGAAGGGCTCGTCTGTGCTGATGGGCAGGTTGTCCGTCCACTCCACCCCCTCCGCCCGGGCCGCCCGGATCAGGGCCAGGATGGTATTGTTGCGCTCCTCCACGGTCTTCATCAGACTGGTATCCAGAGTCACCTGGTAGATCACCTTGTTGGACACCAGCACCTGGCCGTTGCGGTCCAAGATCTGACCCCGGCCCGACTCCACCGTCTGGGTCTCGGCGATGGTGTATTGGGTCTTTTTATAGTACTCCTCACCGTTGTTGATTTGCAGGTCGTACAGGGCGGCCCCCATGCCGGTGACCATCAGCGCCAGCAGCACCACCATGGCCCACACCCGGCGGTGGAATTGTTTGGTTTTCATTGCGTCTCCTTCTTATGGTGGTCTAAAAGCCGTGGAAGGACCACTTCCCCAGCTGACACCACTGGGCGTTGTCCAGCATCCAGCGGCCCTCCATTTGGCGCAGGAGGAAGCGGAAGTAGAAAATATCCTTCTCCGTGTAAATCCAAAATTTGTTCCTGGTAACCCGCTCTCCCGCAGTAATCCGGTGGCCGGGATAGGTGCCGCCGGCGGTTCCGTGGAGGTGGACCGGCCGGTAACCGGGTTTGGGCTTCCAACTGACCCGCCGGACGAACAGGTCCTCAATATCCTCCTGGATGTCAGGCGCGTCCATCCCCTTTTGCTCCAGCAGGGTCTCCCAACGGGTCATATCGTCAAAAAATGCCTCCAGGGCGGCAATGGGTCCGGCCAGCTCTGGGGCCTCCGGGGGCAAGGTGTTTTTCATCCCCTGGTAGGCGCGGGCGTCCTCAAAGGCCTTCCACTGCTCCCGCGTAAACAGCCCCGCCCGCCCCTGGTCGTCGTGCTGGTCGGTGTCGCTGATTCGCAGGCCGTTCCGCCAGTGGATGGCCAGCAGTCCCTGGGCGGTGATCCGGGGGCAGGCCGCGATGTAGAGCTGTTCCAGCCTTTTGATTTGGGCGGCCTGGGCCAGCCCCTCGTCGTCCAGGGCGGTGCGCTGAAGAAACAATTGCTTCAGGGGCAGGTCCTTCAACCGTTCCAGACCGTGTCCGGCAAGGGCTTGACAGCCCAGAAGGGAGAGCATATCCAGCTTGGGCATCCGGGCCAGCACGGGGAAACATTCGTCCCCCAGGGGGAGCCGCTCCAGGCAGAGACCGGAAAGCCTGGGGCACTGGACTGCGGCCTGCTCCAGATTTTCCAGGGTCGGGGAGGCCTCCAGGCGGGTTTTGCCGTCGCAGAGAAATCCGCCGTCCACGTATTCCAGGAAAGAGGTATTTGTGGGAAAGTCCTGCATATGGTTCCCCTCCACACTTAATTATGGCCTCTCATGCCAGCTTTGTTCCGCCGACCCGGTTGTAGATGGCCCGGAACAGCAGCCACACCAGGGGAGTCCAGGCCAGCGACCAGAGGAACTCCGGCACGGCCACCTGGAGCAGGTCGGACAGCCTGGCGGCGTTGATAAACAGGATGCGGGCGATGCGCAGCAGGTCCAGCAGGGCCAGAACGCCCGCGGAGCACAGGAGGCAGCCGATGAGGGACTGACTCAGGGCGTACTGGGACACCGCCCCCATGGCCATTCCGGCCAGAGCCAGGAAGAAGACCAGCCCGCCGAAGCCGCCGGGGTAGGCCAGTTCCCACAGCAGCCCCACCGCCATGCCGAAGCCGGTACCGGCGTAAGCCCCCTCCAGCACCGCCACCGCCGCCGCCGCCAGGGGCAGCAGCATGGGGGTGATCCCGAAGAGGGGCCAGCGGGGGAGGATATAGGCGTCCAGCGCCCACACGGGCAGCAGTCCCAGGGCGTAGACGGTCCATTTATGGATAAAATCACGGCGGGTCATGGGACACTCTCCTTAGGATCTGCGGGGCCGGCGGGCCCTACTCGATGATTTCAAAATCCTTGATGACAAATACCTTAATGAGCACGTCCAGGTCCACCGCCGGCTTCACCACGGCGTAGCGGGTCTGGCCGGAGGGGTCGGTAAAAACACCCTCCACCGTGCCCACCACCAGGCCGGAGGGGAAGATCTCGCCCCGGCCGGAGGTGAGCACCTCGTCGCCGGAGACCAGCTGGGCCCCCTCGGGCAGGTAGTTCATTTTCAGCCGTCCCTGGTTCATCAGGGCAAAGTCCCCTTCCAGAACCCCGGCGGAGTAGGTGCGGTTGACAATGCCCCCCATTTGGGTCTCGGTGTTGATGATGGTGGACACCGTGGACCAGTTGGTGCCCGTCTCGGCCACCACCCCCACCAGGACGCCCGTCTCGGTGACCACACAGTCCCCCGCCTCGATGCCGCTGGAGGAGCCCTTGTTCAGGGTCAGGGTGGACTCCCAGTTGGAGGTGGAGCGGCCGGTAATGCGCACGTCCTCAAAGGTGAAGTCCCGCCGCCGGGCCTGGAGGTTCAGCAGCTCCCGCAGCTGCTCGTTCTCCCGGATGGCCTCCTCCTTCTGGCGCAGCTCGTCCTCCAGCTCCCCCACCTGGCCCCGCAGCTCGGTGAGCTCCTGTTCCAGCTCCTGGTAGCGGAAGACGTAGGTGTAAACCCCCTCCATCCAGTCGGCAGCGGCGGAGACCCCTCCCCGAATGGGGCTGATGATGACGTTGACCACGTTGGACAGGGGGTCGGCCTGGCCGCCCAGAAAGGCGGAGGTGACCCCGATGAGAATGGACAGCAGCAGGGCAATGACCAGCAGCAGTATTCCATTTTGCCGGAGAAAATCTTTCACGCTTCTTGCTCCTTCTGCAACGCCAGCGCCAGGGGATCGACCCCAAAGCTGGTCAGGATGCGGCCCAGCCGGCACACCGGCAGGCCAACCACGTTGTAGTAGTCCCCTGTGATGCCCTCCACCAGCAGACAGCCGTAGCCCTGTATGCCGTAGGCCCCCGCCTTGTCCATGGACTCCCCGGTGGCTATGTAGCGGATAATGTCGGCGTCCGACAGGGCGCGGAAGCGGACCGAGGTCATCTCATGCTCGGTGACCAGCTTCCCGCCGCAGGCAACCGTTACGCCGGTGTATACCATGTGCAGCCGCCCGGACAGCGTGTGCAGCATTCGGGAGGCGTCCTCCTCGCTGCCCGGCTTGCCCAGGACCCGGTTGTTCACCGCTACCAGCGTGTCGGCGGCTATCACCAGCGCCTCCGGATGGGCGGCGGATACCTCAACGCACTTGCGCCGGGACAGCTCCTCCACCAGCCGGTCGGGAGTCAAAGTGCGGGTGGCAAGCTCCTCACCACGGACCGGGATAATCTCAAATTCGCTGAAACCCATTCGCTCCAGCAGCTCCCGCCGCCGGGGAGACTGGGAGGCTAATATGATCCTCATCGCTGCACCTCACTTTTGTCCTCGCCGGACGGGCCTTCTTTTTCTTGTAAGAAAAAGAAGCAAAAAGAACTTTTTCCTCGCTCTGACAGATTTGCAAATACTCCAGCCCCTTCGCCCGGTCTCGAGAGACCGTTTGTTACTCGTTTTTGAGTTGTTCCTCTGTCGGATACTTGGGCTCCGGGTCGTTGGTCAGCCCCAGCAGATAGTCGGAGGATACCCCGTAGTGCTGGCAAATCAGTGCAATGCGCTCGGCGGTGGTGGTATTACGGCCATGCTCAATGCCTGTGATTTGTGTTTCACCCACTCCTAACAATTCTGCCAGGACCCTTTGGGGTTCTCCATGCTTCTTTCTCTGCTCCAACACCCGTTGGCCAAACAATTCCTTTGAAAACATGGAATCACCTCTTGACAAGCTTAGTTTAACTGAGTATAATGATCTCCAGGAGCTCAGTATAACTGAGTATTTGGAGGTGCTAAACATGGAAAATATTTTAGAGCTACTATACACCGAATTGTCTCAAATGAAAATCCCTAATTATACAGGAAGGAAAAAGAATTTCCCACACCCCGTCAACACTCAGCTGTCCTTCTTGTAGTTGGGCTCCGGGTCGTCGGTCAGCCCCAGCAGATAGTCGGAGGATACCCCGTAGTGCTGGCAAATCAGTGCAATGCGCTCGGCAGAGGTGGTTCGATTTCCTCGTTCAATCTCGCTGATTTGATTTTTTCCAACTCCAAGCAGGTCCGCAAGGACGGCCTGTGTCTCGTGGTGCTCTTTTCTCAGCCCCATAATCCGCTGGCCGAACTCTTTTTTAGAAAACATTGCTCTACTCCTTGACAAGTCCACTAAAAGTGGTCACTCTAACAGGAGGTCTCAAGTATGGAAAGTATTTTAGAGCTACCATACACCGAATTGTCCCAAATGAAAATCCCTAATTATACAGGAAGGAAAAAGAATTTCCCACGCCCCGTCAACACTCAGCTGTCCTTCTTGTAGTTGGGCTCCGGGTCGTCAGTCAGCCCCAGCAGATAGTCGGAGGATACCCCGTAGTGCTGGCAGATTAGTGCAATGCGCTCGGCGGAGGTGGTAACATTGCCTTTTTCAATCCCACTAATCTGTCCCTTTTTAACGCCAATCAGCTCGCCAAGAAAAGTCTGCGTTTCGCCAGCTTTTTGCCGAAGTTCAAAGATTCGTTGGCCAAATATTTTTTTTGAGAACATACAGATACCCCTTGACAAGTCTATTTATAATGAACTATACTGAGAGCAGGAAGTCTATTTAAAATAGACTCCAAAAAGGAGGTTATAAAATGGAACGTATTTTAGAGCTACTATACACCGAATTGTCCCATATGAAAACCCCTGATTACCCGGGACGGGAAAAGGACCTGGAAGAATATTGGAAAATGTGCGACTTAATCGGACGTCAATATGGAGTGGAGTTTATGGACCACTACAGCGAATTGCAGGAAAGAGTAAAGGGAGACACTGAGAAGGAAAAATTTTTTTCTGGCTTTCGTGCCTGCGCCCGGCTCATCCTGGAAGCTCTAAAAGACGATTGACGCAGAAACAACGTTCCACCGTTCCTTCGGCCCAGCGTAGCCGGTGGGGATTGATTTGCTGGCACTGCTTCGACCGAAAAGCTCAAATAGAAGATAGTGCTCCAATCCCCCGCCCTCGCTTCGCTCGGGCACCCCCTTTGCCAAAGAGGGCAAGCGGCTGCGCCGCTTGTGTTGCCCTGCTTCGCAGGGCCCATCCCTCGTCCCGCCCGCAGGCGGCCTGGCCCCTTTGAAAAGGGGCGGAGCGGT
>NZ_QWKI01000109.1 GCF_009911645.1 Pseudoflavonifractor sp. 60 | reverse complement strand
TAGAAGCAGATTTCCTAAGACAATCCCCCGCCCTCGCTTCGCTCAGGCACCCCCTTTGCCAAAGGGGGCAAGCGGCTGCGCCGCTTGTGTTGCCCTGCTCCGCAGGGCCCATCCCTCGTCCCGCCCGCAGGCGGCCTGGCCCCTTTGCCAAGGGGGCTGGGCGGCTGACGCCGCTCACACCTTACTTTTCTCCCAGTCGATTTTGTCCTCGTTGGCGCACACCCGGCGCAGCTCGTCCCGCACCTCCATCAGTGCGAAGCCCAACAGGTTCTGGCCTCTCCAGCTGGCGGGGTTATCCGCGTTCTCGTTATTTTTCCCCATGCCGATGCCCCAGATTCGGTCCCGGGGACTGGCCTCCACCAGAATTTTATCCCCGGTACGCAGAAGAAAGTCCTTCAACTCCGGATTTTGCAGAAATTTTTGGAAATTTCCGGTGAGGATAATGGTGTACTTACACTTGTCCCACACCGCCTGGTCAAAGTTCCGGACCTCCCGGCCCAGCGCCTTGATCTTGCCCTGGACGGTGGACTCCAGGATTTTCTCCAACGTCTCCTTGTCCCCGAACAGCCGGGCCTTCTCCGCCATCATGTACTGCTCCATACAGCAGTAGGGCTTGGCTTCAACCCGGAACTGGGCCATCCACCACTGGCTCAGGCAGGTCTCGGTGATGTGGCCGTCCTTCTCCGGCGTATGGCCCCAGAAGTGGACGAATTTCACCTGCTTCCCGGCGGCAATCTCCTCCGCCAGCCTCTCCCGGCTGTAGGCGGGGACGCCGTTGGGCCGCCAGTGACGGAGGAAGTAGTCCTCTCCGTCATACAGCAGGGAGGGGTCCAGGTCCTCCTCATCCTCCATCATGGAGACGTCGTCCCAGAAGACGGGACGGGGGAACAGCCGGTTATACTCCTCCTGCTCCTGCCAGGACAGCTTCTGCCACCAGTCGCCGAACTGGCAGCCGTAGTCCTCCCCGTAGCCCATCCGCCAGCCGATGGAGTACTGGGGAATCTCCGGGCAGGCCAGCCACTCGGGGGCCATCCACTTGTCTCTCACCCCTCAGCCCTCCATTTCGGCTTCGTCGGGGCCGTTCTCCAAATCGCCGGAGACGTGGATGGAGTGGCCGTAGAACATGTCGCCATCGCTGAACCAGAAGTGGAAGCCGCCGTCCCCCCGAATTTCGATGGACTCCAGCTCCATCCGCTCCATAAACTGCTCCTGGGTGATCTCCTCGTCTTCCGCCCAGTCGTTGGCGGAGGAGAGCAGCTCACCGGCGGCGTACGCCCGAATGCGCCTGTCCCAGTCGGGGGCGGCGGCCAGGAGGGTCTTGGCCTGCCGGATACAGTCCGCCCGGTCCTCCTCCTGGTCAAACACCAGGGAGATCGTTGTTCCAAGCCAGTCCACCTCGGTCTCGAACCAGTCCACCTGCCGGTTGAGAGTAAAGGTCCCCAGACCCTCCTCCTGAAAGGTGACTGTCTTTTTTTGTTCCTCCAGAATGGTCTTGAGCCGGGGCTCAAAGCCGGGCTCTGGCAGGTCCAGCAGCAGCAGGCGCTGCCCATCCTCCGAAACTCTGCCTCGGAATTTGATGATCATATCCGCCCGGGCCCGCCGCCGCAGGGTCTCCAGCAGCCGCTCGGCCCCCAGGGTGGACAGGACGAAGCTCCCCTGATGCGGCTCCAGGCTGTCCTCCTCCATCCAGGCGGTCAGGCCAATGGAGGCGGTCCACAGCTTATCCCCTCTGGTCTTGCCGCCGCTGAAGCCGTTGGCTCCGGTGACCGCCAGAATGGTCAGCTCCTCGGGCTGGAATCGGGCGGCAAAGGTCTTGTACTGGACGCTCTCAGGGGTCTCCAATTTTCTCCCCAGCTCCTCCGGCTGTTCGCCCTTTTTCTTAATAAATCCGAACATAACGGTCTCCTCCTGTGTCCTCTTGCAGAGCGGCCTCTGCATCTCGATTGTTCAGCTCCCGGTGGAGCCGAAGCCCCCCGCCCCCCGGAGGGTATCATCCAGCTCCTCCACCATCTGAATGTTGGCCTGGATGACCGGTGTAATCATCAGCTGAGCGATACGGTCCCCGGGCTGGATGGTAAAATCCGATTCCCCGGAGTTTTGAAGCCCCACCATGATTTCTCCCCTGTAATCGCTGTCAATGACCCCCACGCAGTTGGCGGGGGCGATGCCGTGCTTAATGCCCAGGCCGCTGCGGGCGTAGACCAGGGCCACATAGTCCGGGCCGGGCAGGGCGATGGCAATGCCGGTGGGGATGGTCCTCCGGCCGCCGGCGGGGATGGTGACCCCCTCGTCCAGACAGGCGTGAAGGTCCATGGCCGCCGAGCCGGGGGTCGCATAAAAGGGCAGAGGGATGTCCTTTCCGATTTTAGGGGAAACTGCCTTGATTTTCAAGTCCATATTGTAAACTCCTGAAAATTTTATTGAATCTCTATGTCCACTGCCCGCACATACCGGCGCAGAGGGTACTCCCCGTCGTGGGCCTCTCCGGGGAAGGTGCGGGACATATGTGCGGGAAGAGTGATCCGGTTGACCCCCGCCCGGGCCAGCAGGGCGGCCAGCTCCTCCCGCTTGGAGGAGGGGCACAGCAGGCCCGCCGTCTGGAGCCGCCCCCGGTACAGCGGCAGCGCCTCCAGCAGCTTTTCCCGGGGCAGCCGCTTCACCAGCACGTTGCCGTGGAGGTGGGACAGCTCCAGCGTCCCGTCCCGCCGCAGGGTCACAGAGCAGCTTTTCCCAGGAAAGACCAGGTCGCCGGACTCCGGGCGGTCCACGATCTGCTCCAGCACCGCCTCTCTGGCGTACAGCGCCCCCTGGGCCGCCTGACCGGAGGTCGTGTACCAGGACCGGGCGGCTCCCTCCAGCACCGGGAGAAATTCCTTGCAGAACTGTTCCGCCACCGACAGGTAGGTGGTGTCCAGGTAAATCACCTGACAGGAGGAGCACAGCAGGCCCCCCGTCTGAACGATGTGCTCCGCCAGCCCGGACAGGTCCAGCCCCTGCCACTCCGACAGATAGGCGAAGCTGAGCCGGTGGCCCCACTCAATGAGCTTTGCACCGGGCGGGGCCAGCCGCCGCATGGCGAGCACCGCCTCGTCCCCGCCCCAGGTGACCACGCCGTTGGCCAGGGCGGCCAGGCGGCGGAGGGCGGCGGTGTCCCGGGAGGGCAGGTCAAAGGCGTACAGCCAGGGGGCAAGACGGGGCTCCAGCTGGGTCAGCTTCTGGAACACCGCGATGGTCAGCCCCTTGTCCCCCCGGGGCAGTTTTACCAGGTTCAGGTTGCCGGTGAGCAGCCCCTCCACGGCGGTGAAAGCGGGCAGCCCGGCCATGTTTCCCGGGGCCACGTGGAGCAGGACCCCCAGGGGAAGGACCTGCGTTCTGCCAAAGCGCCGGGGACCGGCCAGACCCCCCAGCTCCAGGGCCAGCCGCTCCTCCAGCGCCTCCCGGCTGAGCTGAGGCCGGACCCGTTCCAGCGCCTCCCGGGCCCCCGGTGGGGCGTATTGGACAATAAGGCCGTCCAGCGCCCCGCTGTCCAGCTCCTGGCCCAGGGCGTCCAGAGCGTCCAGCACCACCTCCCGCTCCAGAGGCGGACCGCTCAGCGTCCGGGGGACCTCCTCCGCCGCCAGCCGGGTTATGGTCTGGCTCAGCTCCCCGTCGGGGAGGATCGTTCCAGCGGCAAAAATCAAAATCCCTCCCCCTTTCCCAGCAGCTCCGCCGCCCCGGCGGCACAGGTGGTAATATCGGCCAGCCCCGCCCGGCCCAGGATGGTGAGGACAGGGGATTTCAGGCCACAGCCGCAGGACTCCCCGGGGGTCAGCATCCCCAGGTCGTCGGTCATGGCGCTGGTCACCGGCGTGGCGTTGATCAATGGCGTAATCAGATTCACCAGCCCCACCTCCCCCATGGGCAGGGGCTTCAGGGTATACACGTCCCGGATGAGGACCCGGGAGTAGACGGGGACGTGGAAGCGGTGATTTTTGCAGCTGTTAAAGAACACCGGGTGCTCCACCGCCCCGAAGAACTCGTGGACGCAGTCCTCCGAAATCCCCAGCACCCGCTCTGCCAGGGCGTAGAGGGTCCCCTTGTCCACCTCCTGGGCGTAGTGCTGCTTCCAGCCCCCGGCCAGGAGGATCTTCGACCCCCTGGGCAGCCGCACCGACAGGCCCAGCTCCTCCATCCGCTTCAGGCCGAACCACAGGTAGGAGGGGAAGGCCACAATCCGTGTGGGGAAGGGAGACCGCTCCAGAGCCCGGAGCCGCTTCACCGAGCCGTCCAGGTCGGGGACGTAGCTCCCATTCCGCCACCGCAGGGCATAGCTTCGGCTGAGGGGCGGGGCGAAGTGGGTCAGGCCGAACATGGTCCGGGCAACCCCCATCCGGTCCTGCTTCCCCGGCTTGTAGCCCAGCACAACATAGTGGGCGGGCCGGGGGGAGACCAAACTGTGGTAAAAGCCCAGCCGCAGCACCATGGGGATCTCGGCGAAGATGCAGCCCCAGTCGAAGCCGACCCGGCTAAAGCTGCCGCTGGTCCCCGAGGAGGTCACCTTCATTCCCATCCGCCACTGGGGCATGGAGAAGACGGCGTGGCGCTTGAAAAACAGAGTGGGCAGAAGGGGGAGCTTCGCCAGGTCCTCCACGGTTTTGATATCATCAGGGGAAAAGCCCTCCGCCTTGCAGATGGCCCGGTACTCCGGGCAGTGGCTGATGTGGTAGGCGCAGTTGTCCCGGACGGCCCGGAGAAAGCGCCGGTCCGAGCCGGGCAGGTCGTAGGGCGGGCTGAGCCAGAACAATTTTTGGCGGCTGAGCATAACAGTTCACTCCATTTTGGGGTTGTCGTTCTCCTCCTCCAGCAGCCAGGGGAGGGATGCGTCAATCTCCAGCTGCAAGACGGGCCGGGGGAAGTCCGGGGCCACCAGGGCGGCGTCCTCGGTGAAGGCCACGCGGAAATTCTCCGCCGCCAGGTAACAGCTCTCCCGGTCCCAGGCGCGGGTCTTGCTTGTGCCGTCCTCCGCCACGGTATACCAGCCGCCCTCCCCCTGGAGCAGCCGCCCCCGCAGATGGTAGAAGCCGCCGTACCACAGCCGCCCATCTGCCTGGGTGCAGTTCACATAGACCTCCGCCGGTTTTTGGGGGTCGATGCCCAAGGCGTGGAAAAACGCCAAAAGCTCCGCCGGAAAGACCGCCGCCGCCCGGGCGTAGTTCCGGCAGCCGGAGCAGGTGCAGGTGATGCCCGGGTCTGTCTCATAGTAGGCCCGGGTGCCCTCCGGGTCGGCGTTAATAATAAATTGACCAAATTCCAGGCGCATGGTATTTCACTCCTCTTAGCCCACCCCCCGGAGGGTCTCCCGCTGGATATGGGTCTCCAGGTCGGCGTACCGGGTCGGGATGGGGATGTGGCTCTCCTGGTCGGTCAGCGCCAGGGCCAGCTTGCAGGCGGTGTCCAGGTCGATCCAGTTGCCCACTGAGACAAAGATGGGCCGGACCTCCCGGCGGGTGCGCAGAGCCCGGCCCAGCACTCGGCCCTCCCTGACAATGTCGGAGCTCATCCCCGCCTCCGGGCCGGGCGGGTCAAATCGGGCCCCCTCCACCTTAAAATAACTCTTTGCCATCCCCACCGTGGGGGTGTTGAGGTAAAAGGAGGCGTGGGACGCCAGCCCCATGGACCGGGGGTGGAGGATGCCGTTGCCGTCAAAGACAAACAGGTCGGGCCGGTGCTCCAGCAGGGCGGCAGCCTCCACCACCAGGGGCAGCTCCCGAAAGGCCAGACAGCCGGGGATGTAGGGAAAGGTCACATCCCCTGCGGCCCAGCACTTTTCCACCACGGTCCGCTCCGGGAGCTGGATGACCACGATGCAGCACACCGCCCGCTCTCTGTCCCCCTCCCGCCAGTAGGCCAGGTCCACCCCGGCAACCCTCCGGAGGCTCTCCAGGGTCAGGGGACCGCTCTGGACCACCTGACCGGCCAGCTCCTCCTGGATCCTGACGCAGTCCCCCTGGGTGAGCCCGGAAAATCCCCTCGGGTCCAGCATGGGCCGTCCCTCCTTATAACAGGTAGTTGCACAGCGCAACTGACTCCCAATACAGATGGGGCCTGATCCGCTGGTCGATGATCTTTGTCAGCGCGGCCCTGGACTTGATCCTGGACAGGGCGATCATAATATGCACCGCCACAGAGTCCCACCCGCAGTCCATAAGAACCAGCAGTCGCTCTTCCGCCTGGGCCAGCAAAGCCTCATCAAACTTGGATATCCAATAGGCCCCTTCCATTCTGGCGTCCCCCGACTCGCTTGTCTCCACGATGTTCAGCAGTGCGCCGAAAAGCTCCTCGCTGCTTGTATGCTCCAAAAAGAACCGGTCTGCGGCCTTGTCCGAGTGGACCGATTGGATCAGCATATTCTCAATTTCATCTGTTGGCATAAGGGACCGTCCTTTCACTCCACATCCCGGTAGTACAGCCCCCGGGTGAAGTCGTTGGGCTGGTATTTTCCCCGGCCCAGATACCGCTCCAGCACCTGGACGCACTCCAGGGCGTTCTCGGTGGTGAAGACCAGCCGCCCCGCCCACAGCCCCAGCTTCTGCCAGTCCCGGGCCTTGTCCGCCAGGAACAGCTTTTTGGAGTTCAAGATCTCGTTCCGGCAGCCCCAGGCCTGGACCACCGGGAACCGCTCCCCCTTCCGGTCGGTGAGCAGGTTCACATTGCCGCAGGTATGCTGGCCGGAGTGGTTGTGGATGATGCAGTTTTCGGTAATCATCAGGGGCAGGCGGCCGTAGGCGATGAACTCCATGGGGATGGTTTTGGAGATATCCCGGATCTGGGGGAATTTCATCTCAAAGGAGACGGTGGCCGAGATGAGCCCCAGCCGCTTCAGCTCCTTCATGGTCTGGCTGTTATAGACCCCCAGGCCGTAGTCCCCCCGGACCTGGAAGCCCAGCCGCTGGGCCCGGCGCACCGCCCCCCAAGCGCCGGCCAGGGCCTGGTCCACCCCCGCCTCCCGCAGGGCGATGAGCTCCCCCTCCAGCCGGGGCAGCTGGGCGTCGGTGCAGATGCGGGGCAGGATCGCGGCCACCGGGACCCCCGCTTTCCGGCAGCGGTCCACCGCCTCGGGATGGGCGGCCCCCTCTCCGGCGGGCAGATAGACCAGGGCGGGCTTTAATGTCAGCAGCTCTGTGCTCAGCTGGCCCGCTGTCCGCACCGACAGAGTGAACACCGGGGGCTGTTTTGGATTGTCGTAGCGCACTCCGGGCTGGAAGGGCTCCCGGCGGCGCTTGGGGGCCTGCTGGCGCTGCCGGGAGAGCTCCTCCAGACAGCGGCGGCGCATATCGTTTAGGGCGGACAGAGGCAGGGAAAGTCCCTCCTCCACCCGGACCACCGCCTTTTCACAGACGAAGGGGGTCCCTCCGGTGCGCTGGAGCTGGCCCTCCACCTTCTCCTGGGTCAGCGGCACGTTTCGGGCGGGCTCCGGCACAGGACCCTCGGCCCGGACCACATGGCCTTGACGGTCCTCCGCCGCCGCCTGGGCAGGCTGGCCCGCCTCAATCAGGGCGTACATCCGCACCGGCTCCTTCCGGTTCTCCCCGCTCTCGTAGGTGGCCCGGGCCTGGGCGTAGAGCTCCTTGGGCTCCTTCTCCTCCTGGCGGGTCCCAAACATATCGGGGCCCCGCTTTCCCATAAAATATCCCTCGGTAAAGCCCTGGCGGGAGAAGGTCTTCTCCAGAATATCCAGCTCCTCCGCGGTGGGCTCCCGGTCCTCCTTCAGGGCCCGGGCGTAAATCCCTGTCACAATGGCCACATACTCGGGCCGCTTCATCCGCCCCTCCAGCTTCAGGCAGGCCACACCCATGTCCCGCAGCTCCCCCAGGTGCCCCGCCAGGGACAGGTCCTTGAGGGACAGGGGGTACTCGTTGGCCTTGCCGTTCCAGCCGTAGTTCAGCCGGCAGGGCTGGGCGCACATCCCCCGGTTGCCGCTGCGCCCCCCGATGACCGAGGAGAAAAAGCACTGCCCAGACCAGCACATACACAGGGCTCCGTGGCCGAAGACCTCAATTTCAATGGGAGAATTTTGACAGATATAGGCGATCTGGTCCCGGCTCAGCTCCCGGCCCAGCACCACTCGGGTCATCCCCAGGTCGGCGCACAGCTTCACTCCGTCCAGGGAGTGGACCGTCATCTGGGTCGAGCCGTGGATGGGCAGCTCCGGCACCGACTGGCGCAGCATCCGCACCGCCCCCAGGTCCTGGACGATCACCGCGTCCACACCGATGTCGCTGGCGTGGGCGGCCAGCTCTGCGGCGGCGGGCAGTTCCCGGTCGGTGAGCAGGGTATTCAGCGTCAGGTTGACTCTGCACCCCCGGAGATGGCAGTAAGAAACCGCCGCCGCGGCCTCCTCCGGGGAAAGATTCCTGGCGCCGCGGCGGGCGTTGAAGTCTCCATATCCAAAATAGACGGCGTCCGCTCCATTCTGCACAGCGGCAGTCACCGCCTCCATGGAGCCGGCAGGGGAGAGCAGTTCCATCTCCGGGCGCCTCCTTTCCTGTGTGAAATCGGATCCGCCCGACTGTGCCGCCGGGCGGACAGAGCTTATTTTTTGCTTCCCAGCTTAAAAATCTCTCGCTTGGCCTCGGACAGCTCCAGCTTCAGGGTGTTTGCCTCCTCCAGGTTCTCCTTCACCTGACGGCGCAGGTTTTCAGCGGCCTCCTGCTCCTTCAGCAGCAGGTCCGCCACATTCATGGCCGCCAGCACCGCCGCGTCCGCCTGAGAAAGACGTCCGTCTCTGGTCACCTCCTGAAGCTGCTGGTTCACCAGCTCGGCGCACCGGCGGACATAGACCTCGTCCTCCGCAGCTACCATGGTGTACTCCTTTCCGCCAATGGTAACCGCCACTCGATTTCTCATTTCCCTTCCTCCCCCTTATTTTGGGGCACACTTCCCCAAATTACAAGATGGAAACATTATATCACATCCGGGCACATTTGGAAAATAAATATTCCATGAATTTTAAAGGTAAATATTTTGGAGGGTGGGACGACCCTAGCCTGCCCCTTTATGACCCTGTGAAGCAGGGGCGGGATTGACTTGTAAGCACTTCTTCTACTTAAACACTCAAATTGAAGCAGCTTTCCTAAGACAATCCCCCGCCTTCGCTTCGCTCAAGGGCCCCCTTTGCCAAAGGGGGCAAGCGGCTTCGCCGCTTGTGCGCTCCTGCGGCATCACAAGGTGAAACGACCCCGGCCCGCGCTGCAAATTTTCTCTGCTTTGCGAATTGAAGAAACGCAAAAAATCCCTTTTCTCTTCTGTGTTGACAGCTTTGCCCGTCGGTGATTTCACCAACGCAGGCTTGAACATGAATTTTGGCTATGATATAATCAGCTCGACAAATCAGAATTTGTAAAGGAAACAAAAGATGTATATTAGAAAAGCAATAATAGATGATTTATCAAGAGTAGCTGAAATATATGTATTCAATAATCGGATAAATTTTTTTCCTATATTCAAAGATGAAAGTTTTTCCTTTGGGGAGCTGCAAGTTGTTTCATTAGTAGATAATTACTTCAAAAAAGATGAAATTATCAAAAACATATATGTATTTGATAATGTGGTGATAAAGGGCTTTATTCAAATGGACGGAACAGAAATTTGTAAATTATATGTAGATACGTCTTTTCAAGGCGAGGGAATTGGCAATAAACTGATTGAATTTGCAATGAAAGAACTCCATGCAAATAATTTATGGGCATTAGAAAAAAATATTAGGGCAATTTCTTTTTACCAAAGGCATGGCTTTCATTTGACAGGTCAGAAAAAGTTTGAAGAAGATACCACCGAATATCTTGTTAAGTTAGAAAGATAAATTCCAATTTATCGGGTAAATCCTCTAAAAATCCTGATATATCAGGGCCTTCCTCCGATTACAAGTTCAAACCTTATGTGTTTTCCCTTGTTTTTGCCCTTACGGGCTGAAACAAGGGAAAGTTTTTACTTCCCACCGACCACTTTGTCCAGAAGCCTTGCGGATGACCGCTTGGCCTCCCGTGTAGAGTGGGCGTAAATGTTCATCGTGGTACTGACATCGGAGTGTCCGAGAAGTTCCTGCACGTCCTTCGGCGCCGCCCCATTGGACAGGAGATTGCTCGTGAAAGTGTGACGGAGCATATGGAAATGGAAGTTCTCCAAGCCCTTTACCTTCTTCTTCGCCTGACGGCACATGATGCTCACCGTCCCCGGTGTCTCAATGGCCCCGTCAGGCCGGAGGCAGACAAAGGATATAGCCCTATACTCCTCCGGCACTTCCTCCGCACCGGGGCGGGTGTAGACCTCATAGTAGGTGCGGTCCTTCTCGCTGACTTCGGTGTAGTAGTTGAAGCTGTAAAGTTCCCCATAACGCAGGCGGTTCTTGCTTTGCTCCCGTTTGGCCGCTTTGAGGATCGCCGCCAGCGTATCGCAGAAGTCTACCGTGCGGACTTTTTTCCGCTTGGTGGCTCCGATCTCCGTCTTATGTCTCGCCCCGTTGTAGCGAATGCTCCGCCGTACCGTCAGATACTGCTCATCAAGGTTGATATCCTGCCAGGTGAGGGCGCAGACCTCCCCAATGCGAAGTCCGGTGTAGTAGGCGATCTGGATGGGGAGCAAAGCCGGGTTCTCCTTCTTTTTCAAGAAATCCTCCAATGCCCGGAACTGCTCATGGGTAAGGGTTGGCGTGGAGGACGTATCGCCATCTTCCTCGGAGAATAACTCGTATTCTTCCTTTCGACCCCGCCAGACCACATACTGCATGGGATTGAAACTGATAAGCCGCTTGGGGAACACCGCGAAGCGGAACGCCCCTTGCAGGACCGCCGAATACTGCCGCAAGTACCCTTTACTGAGCGCCCTGGCCTCTGTGCCGTCCGGGTTTGTCCCGCCGAAGCTGAGAAAGTCCATATACGCTTGCAAGTGGTCAGCGGTGAGGCTTTTCAGCTTTCGGTTAGCGATTGGGTGCTGTTTGATGCGGTTTACTGTCCCCTGGTAGGCCATCACGGTGCCGTTGCTCAGATTTCCGGGTTTCAGTTCTTCCTCGACCCACAGATCAAGGAGACTGCCCAGCGTTAGATTGTCCGGCTTCGCCACGAACTTCTTTTCCTCGTAGTCCTCCATTGCCTTACGGAGAAGGGCTTCTGTCTCGGACTTGCTTTCGGTGCCGGGGCACTCCTTCTGCACCCGGTTTCCGCTCTCGTCCTCAATATAGAACCGATAGTACCACTTTTTACCTTTTTTGCGCACAGAACCTTTTGCCATAGATTAAAATAAAACTCCTTTCTATCCGCGGCAATCGGAACTGTGACGTATGATGTGCGTTCAATCATGTCACGCCAGCCAGTATAGTAGCTGGCTTTTTTGTTGTCAAGGTGCCACGGAATTTTGCTCGTTCAATCGTTCGCGGGCTTCTGCGCTGATGTTCAGCAGGTCGCCCATCTTTACCTTGTCACGGCCTTGGTCGTAGAGGTGGTAAAGCCCGTCCAAAAAGCGTTTCATGTCCTCAATGGGGGCCTCCATCTCTTTGCGGTAGACCTTCTCTGTGATATCCCCGGATTCAATGGCGTACCGCATGAGGGACTGCTTTAGGCCCTCGTCCGCCGCAATACGATCAGCTTCCTCCATCGCCCTGGCGAAGTGGACGCAGAGCACGGAGTAGAGGTCCACGATCTGGCCCAGGAAGGTGGTCAAAAGCTGCTGGCGCGGTTCGCCCTGCACAGTAGTCATCAACTCGTCCAGATAGGCCGAGATGTGCTTCTCTATATCCATCTGGCAGAGTGTTTTGGGGCTGTACTCTTTTTCCTCAGACAGTCCCGTCAGCCATTCTGGGGTAGTGAGAAGCGCCTCCGCCAACCCGTTGATAATCATGGTGCGTTTCGGGTCTACGCCGTCCGTTTCGTATCGCTGGATGGTGGACTTGTTCACGCCTACCCTCCTGCCGAGTTCCGGCATGGAGATTCCAAGGTCGTTTCTGCGCTCTTTGATGCGGTGTCCTACCTGTTCCGATGTGAATGGTGTGTTGTTTTGCAAGTGGTGTCACCTCCTATCGAATATGAGTATATCACAAAGGAAATCATATTGCAACTCTATTTTTCAAAAAATTTTATTAGATACGCTTAAAACGAGTTGACAACCAGCAGCAAACTGACTATAATAAACCAGCGAGAGTTGCAAAACAAGTACATTGAAGGGAGCGTGATACCAATAGCAACGATCAAGATGGGTATGACAATTGAGGAAGCCGCCGAGTGCAGCGGTATCGGGAGGAACACCATGCGGAAGCTGGTGGAATGGAAAAAGATTCCTGTCCTCAAGGTTGGGCGAAAGGCCATTATCCGCAGCGATACGCTGGAACGGTTCATGGCGGCCAACCAGGGACGGAATCTCCTGGTCAGGGATGATGTGCGGAGCGTGGAGTGACAGGATGGCAAAAAGCGGTGGTATCTATTTCAAGGTCACAGACGAGGAACGGGAGTTGATCAAGCAGAGAATGGCACTGGCGAATATCCGTAACATGAGCGCCTACATCAGAAAGATGTGTATTGACGGCTATACAGTCCATTTGCAAATCTCGGAACTAACTGAGTGCGCCAAACTTCTGCGGTACATATCCAACAACGTAAATCAGATCGCCCGCCGGGTCAACTCCGGCGGCGCGGTCTATCCTGACGAAGTGGACGAGATCAAGACAAGATTGATAGAAACCAGCGGGCTGTTCGGGAACATTTTGGAACGGCTTTCCAAGATAAAATGATTATCAGACGGAGGTGTTTAGATGAAAATCGCAATCAATGAAATCAAAATAGGCGTAGGGAGACGGGATGCCAGCTTAAAGGGAATCGATGAATTGGTCCGCAGCATTTCCGAGGTTGGACTTCTGAATCCGATTACAGTTGACCCGGATCACACGCTTATTGCAGGTCTGCACCGGCTGGAAGCGGCGAAACGGCTGGGCTGGACGGAGATCGAGTGTACGGTCTGCGGTTTGGAGGGGCTGCAAGCAGAGCTGGCAGAGATCGACGAGAATGTTGTCCGCACGGCGCTGTCTACGATAGAGTACGGGGAACTGCTGGAACGGCGCAAGGAAATTTATGAATCCCTTCATCCAGAGACGAAGGCGGGAACGGCCCAGGCCGCCGGGATGAACCGGGCTACCGGCAAGCACGTCAGCGACAAAATGTCGCCCACGTCAAAATCCTTTGCACAGGACACCGCCGCTAAGCTGGGAGTTTCGGCCCGGACGGTGGAGCGGACGATGCAGACGATGAAAGGATTGACGCAGGAAACACGGGAGGTTTTTCATAATTTCCCGAAGTACAAACTCTCTCAGAGCAACGCAGCCAAACTCGCACGTTTAGAGCCTGCAAAGCAGAAAACAGCGGCTATTCTGCTTGCGTCCGGTCAAATTCGATCTGTGGATGAATACGAGCCAGAGCAGGGAAAATCGCCGCGAAAATCAAAACAGAGCAAGGAATTTCTGGAAAGTGTTGCGGAGCTGAAGGACCCTACAAAACACGTTCTGGCTGATTCCGAACTGCTCCTTTCGGATTACAGAGCAATGATCCGCGAGGTTCAGCGGCGAATGGATTCCTACCGCCAGCCGCATTACGAGGACGCGATCTCCTCCTTATCCCAGCCGGAAATCGCTGAATTGGAAAGTCTCGCGGATTCCTGCTGTGAGATGATGCAGGATTTTGTCAAGCAAGTCAAGGAGGGCAAGTGGCAGCAACACGACTGATGCCCCTGCACAGCGGCAAGGGTCGGACCGTGGCGGAGGCCCTGAGCCGGGTGACGGACTATGTGAAGAACCCGGAGAAAACTAATGGCGGTGATCTGGTCACGGCCTATCAATGCAATCCGACTATCGCTGACCAGGAATTTCTATTTTCCAAATGGCAGTACGCCGTCTTTACCGGCAGGGAATGGAAAGATAATGACGTGATCGCCTACCATTTGCGGCAGTCCTTCAAACCGGGAGAGATCACGCCGGAACTGGCGAACAAGATCGGCTATGACCTCGCTATGTCGCTGACGAAAGGGAACCACGCTTTTATCGTCTGTACCCATGTGGACAAGCATCACATTCACTCACATATCGTGTTCAACTCGACTGCCCTGGACTGCACCAGAAAATTCCGAAACTTCTGGCGATCCTCTTTTGCGATTCGCAAAATCTCCGATATGCTGTGCCTGGAAAATGGGCTGTCGGTGATTGCGGAGCCGAAGCCCAGCCGGGGCAGCTACGGCACATGGCTGGGAGAGGACAAGCCGCCTACCGTCCGGGGACAGTTGGAGCAGATAATCGACACCGCCCTCGGTCAAGGCTGCAAGGATTTTGACAGCTTCCTCGCCGCGATGAAAGCGACGGGAGCGGAGGTAAAGCGGGGCAAACATCTGGCGTCCAAAATTCCTAACGGCAAGCGGTTTGTCCGCTGTGATTCTCTCGGTGACGATTACACCGAAGCGGCGATTATGGAGCGAATTTCCGGCAAGCGAATTGTCGCTCCCAAGGCAAAGGCGGCGGCACAGTCCAAGCCCAATTTGCTGATTGATATTCAAGCGAAAATGCAGCGGATCAATTCTCCCGGATTTGAGCGGTGGGCGAAGATTTTCAATCTCAAAGAGATGGCAAAGACGGTCATGTACTTACAGGAAAACAATCTGACTGATTTGGGAGAATTGGAAAAAGCTTGTGCTGCGGCATCTCGGAGATTCAACGATTTGGGCGCTCAGATGAAAGCCGCTGAGCAGAGAATGAAAGACATTTCTGAAGTGCAACGGCATATCGGAACGTACTCCAAGACCCGTGAAGTTTACGCCCAATATCGGAAACTGACAGGTAGGAAACAGGCCAAGTTTTACGAGCAGCATTGCAGAGAAATTGAAGATTGTAAAGAGGCAAAGCAATACTTCAATTCCCTCGGTTTGAAAAAACTTCCGCTTATGCAATCGCTGAAACAGGAGTATGCCATGTTGCAGACAGAGAACAGAAAACGGTATCCGGAGTACAAGCAGGCAAAGGCAAAAATGATAGAACTGCTCACCGCAAAAAACAACGTGGATCGGATTTTGGGTGTGACCAAAAAAGAGAAAAATCGTGACCGCCAGCAGGAGGCGCGGTAATGATTTTTCTCTCCCTGCGGGTAGCAGCAGACGCCGAAGGTGGCTTAAAAAACCGGGCGCAAGTGCGCCCGGTTTTACAGGGGTTTGGGGGCGGTCAGCCACCAACAAGTACGCGCCGGGTATATACCGGCGCATTGCTTGCCGCTACCGACTTCAATATATCCTACATCACCCTCATAGGATGCTTACCCCTTGTTTGAGCTACAACATCAATTCTGCGTCTGGGGCCATTCAAAAATACTAGGACAATTTGTTTATAAAGCAACTCTTCTTCGGATTTCGGTATCTGCTGTGGGGAGTGCATATTCTAAAAGCTTATCAGAGATGCAAACAGCATCTGGAGGGAGAAGATCAATTTCCCCACTCCACATAGCTGGATATGCAACAATTTCTCTCCTGCTTTTACCCTGGCCAATATAGTGCCTAATACCATCGTCGGAGAATTGGAGGTCGCTATCCAGCGCTTTCAAGGGTGCCAGCAGTTGTCGTTGCCGTTCAAAGGACAGACTGTCGGGCAGGATACCTTGTTCCGCCCAATCCAACAAATCAATAGCAGCAAAACGGTCTAAAACATCGTGATGACGCTTGTTCCAATAGTGCATCAGGCAGTCATGACAAGCACTCCCACATTTTGACGGGCAGTCGGCCAGCACCAATCTGGTTTCTTGAAACAGCTTTTTTGGCATATCGGCTAGGGCAGCGCAATATCCCGCTCCACTAGAAAGGCTGTCAAATAGGAATACATCTACATATGCTGTTTTTCCGTCTGGCGCATAACGTAGCCGATAACCACTTTTGATTTCATTAAACTCAATATCCAACAGCCGGCCACCAGCCAAGGTCATCGCTTCTGCCAAGGTTTGCCCAGCCCTGGTAATCCACAATCCCCGCACATCAATGTTGATTTTTGTGGAATCCAAAGCTATTTCATATACAACTAGATCTGTTCTAAACTGATGTCCAAGGAATACCGTAGCAATACCGCTTCCATCGTGGTGGCACTGATAGTACTTGTGAGGATGTCGATAGGGTTTCGGCAGTCTTTCCAGAGGAGTATTATTGTCCGCTGGAGCTGCAGCGCCACAGTCCATACAAACGGAAAAGCCTTTGGAGCCGACACCCTTGTTCACGATAATCAACGGGTCATCCGAGCGCCTAGAGAATCGCAAATGCGCAAAATCAGCGGGCATTTCCATTTCGCTATCTTTTGGCGTAATTGAATAGCAGGGCGTTTCTGCATAAGACATATCTGCAGTTGCGTATACTTCTTTTGCTTTTGTTCCGCTTATTGGCGCAAATCCCCATGGTTTCAATAAATGTTGCTTTTTAATATTGGAACTTCCACAGAACGGGCAAGTAGTCTGCAACTCAAGACCCATCCAGTTGCAGCTTTTTTCATCACAGAAATAGAGCGGTTTGAAGTACTCTCTACTTCCGAAATAGGGCCGTGCTGGATGCTCCTGCTCATTCGCAGCAAATTTTGAATGGAAACTATAAATTCCTCCAGATTTATATGTCTTTTTATTGACTACAACGACACGGCCAGGTGCATATTCGCTGATAGCAAAATCCAAGGCCCGTTCCGGCTTCTCTTTAATCTCAGAGCCGTTATAGTCCTCAATATAGAATCCCACCACATCCCTGGGGAAAGAATATGTTGGGAAAACACCCCCCTCAAGGAACGAATCCAACAAAGCTTTTTCATCTCCATCATCGGTTCTATACTGCTCAGGAGCGTCTTCAACTTTTCCTTTGAGTGTAGCAAGTTGATCCAGGAAGCTCTTTTTATAATCAACTATCTGAAACGAGACGCCTTCTGGTATCAACGAGGTAAGATCATAGCTCAATGTGTGTGCGTCCGAGATATATTTTATAAAATCTTGATAGTAGTTGTCCAAAAACTGAAAAATACCAATCTGGTCCGCACTGATCCCAACCTTATCACAAAACTCTGTTGTGCAAATTACATTGAAGTGACGCTTGACAAGTTTTTCATTTGCCACATCAATCCAGGGAGTGCGCGGATCACCAGAAATAATTTTCTCTGGATTGTTGAAATAATAACCATCGTGAGGGCGGTTATCTGTATAGGTAACAATCGTGGAAATAGCTGCACTCCGCCGTCCGGCGCGTCCGGCGCGCTGCTGATAATTCTCACGGGCGGGCGGGATATTCCTCAGCCCCACAGCTGTCAGTGAACCAATGTCGATACCGACTTCCATGGTGGTCGTGCAACTCAGCACATCCACAGGGCGGTCATTTCCTGTATGAACATTTTGGAACCGCATTTCAAAATCCTCGGTTGTTGACCAAGTCTTTTGCTTCTGGTCTTTATGAGACAACTGTGCAGTATGCTCTTCGGTGTTTATCCGAGTCATCAACGCCTGAGGATCTCCATGAACTGCCCGTAGCACAGAGGTGCGCCAGAAATCTAAGCCGTGCAGTTCAATATCCGTCATAAGTGACGGGGTACCCTTCCCACAATGAGCACACTTTCCAAATACAGTAAATGGGAAGACCCCGCTGCATCGAGGACATTTGTACCATTCATGATCCTCCTCAAAGCGCAAAGTAACCATGTTTAAATTGAGGTACTTACAGGCTGTATTCTTTCCCTTAGCTAGGAAAAGCGAAAGTTGCTTTTTTATAACGTCGATCTGAGGAGTTGTAAATCCAGCAACTTCCAACATGGCACGGATACGAATCGGAAGTTTGTTTTCATCTTCTACTCCTAGTCTTGGATACGATGTGATTTTTTTACGGACATCATCGTCAATTTCAGATCCCAATGCATACTGTGAGGTCATGATTTCCATTGCCCATGCAGCAAATAGCTCCTTGAATTGATCCAATGTCAAGGGAACGTTTGCTGTTTGAAGCGCGTCTTCAATATCATCGAATATGTCGTCTTCATCGTTACAAGGTTCTAGCCAGCACAGAGCTGCATCGGTGAGTGAGCGGAAATTACTGCACATCTGTCTTAACAGGTGCTCATAGAACTGATCTGGGACAGATGTTGCAAAGCCTTGTTTTGCTGCGGCACGGTATTTAATTTCCCCCTTCTTCCGATCGTAATAATCGCCCATATCTTGCAACGCTTTTGCAAGATCTTTCTCGTCATCGCCATAGAAGAAACATAGTTTATGCTCATAAGCTACCTTCAAAAACACAACATATAAGAGGCTGAGCGTTGGATAACGATCCTCGCCATCTTTGGCCCACTCCTGTAGCTCTTTTGCAGCTAATGTTAGAGCTTTTCGCATGGCGTCTACATCTGCGGCACTGGTAAGATCCCGTGCTAATACGGCTGCTTGTTGTCGGCTATCAGAGAATAGTAGCACTTTTCTTCCTTGATTTACTAAATCACGATATTTCGGAACAGGTGGTTGAGCATAGAATTGTTCAAACACCACATTGTAGAAGGGCTCATTCCCTTTTGTGGAAAAATCCGTTGCAGCAAATCGCTGTTTGGCACATTTAGGGCAAGTCTTGAATGTACAGATATTGGGATGTTCTTTAGAGGGCGTTTGGCAATAAGCGACTGTAATATAGTTAGGTGCTCCGGTGTGGTCGTTATACCTATCTAGCTTTCCCGTGATGGCATTCAGCCAAGCTATTTGAATGTTTTTATGCTCGTCCTTTCTGTAGCTGCCGTCATCCGGCACAATATAAAAATGGCTCTCCTTGATGCTATGATTTAGCTGAACTCCAGGAGTACTCCACACAAATGGTTCTGCACTATCACCATCATCCATATAGCCTCTGAGAAACAGCGCCCCACACGAGCGTTCATTGATTAGCTCATAAATCAATCCTCCACATTCACAACGCATCCCTGGCTTCTTTAGGTAAACATGTCCAAAGCTTAAATTCTGGTGTAACTTGGTGCAGTTAGGGTTGGAGCAGGCAAAAAGTCCTTGCATACCGCGGAACAGCATATGCAACCGGGCCGGATAAAGTACATTGCCACTGGCATTCTCCGCAAAGGGAGCAATGGCCAGCAGAACCTCTGTTGCCTTTTCCGCAACATCCTTGGGGGCCTCACGGAATGCTTCCTTTGCCAGTTCCACAAAACTGGATGCATTCCCACGGCTCTTCTGTATAATACGCAGCATGGGGTTACAAGTTTTCAAAGACTCATATAGCCAACATTTTATGGCGGCTTCATCAGCAAAACTATCAGGTATTGATATTCCTACACGCTTTGCAAAATCCTTGATTGCCGTAATTTTTTTGTCACCGTCCAACTGCAACGCATCCAGATCATAATCAAATAAAACCTTTGGATCAAATTCCGAGCCAGATATCACAACCGATTCCTCTGTTCCCCGTATCAAACGAAACCGATTATTCTGGAAGGTCTGTGCTGTCAGTTCGCAGGCGAAGCGATACACCTTTGTTTCCTCGATCTGTCCTGGAGGAACACTGGCACTTGTGAGAATGAATTGAACCCGGCTTCGATCAATGCTCAACTTGTGCAGGACCCTTCGTATCAGCAGAGCCACCTCTCCTCCGGAAGAACCGCGATACATATGTGCTTCGTCCAATACGAAAAGGAGTTTATTCTGCGGATCGCTGTCCAGCCAAACACGCGTATTGTCCCAGATATCCTTTTCAATCGGCCGCATTAGGATGTACTCCAGCATGGAATAATTGGTGATCAGGATGTCCGGGCAATACATCTGCATCTCCTGCCGAGTTACCAGTTCTGCGTCTTCCGCATCCGTTAAAACTGGCGCATTCATCTTCAATCGGTCAACAAATGCTGAAAAATCCTTCTTGGATGGAAGTTTCCCCAACTCGGCCAGTTTTGCCTTTACTTCATCACTTTGCTTTATAATATCTTTTTCATAAGTTCTTGCTAGATCTCTGTTTTTTCCTTTATCGCTATTCCCAAAATAAGGTGTGCGACCAGTGTACATCCCGAATTGGGGAACTCTTCCTTCCAGTTTCAACTCCCTAAGCAGATCGTGAAAACCACCTTGTCCATTGCCAATCATACGGCGCAATCGGCCCATCTGATCCGAAACCAGAGCATTCATCGGATAGAGCATGATAACCCGGACACCTCGCTGCTGCCAGGTTTTGGGAGAGCGCATCATCTCCAACGTCAGCTTTACTGCAATGGGCCACATAAAACATTCTGTCTTACCGGAACCCGTGCCAGTGGAAACCAAAATGTCCTCACCTTTGCTGAACGCTTCCAGTGCTTCAATTTGGTGCTTATAAGGATTGGAAAATACGCCAAGATTTCGATTTGCCATGCCAGTCAAAATTCTTTTTGAATCCGCGTCCACTGAAGCAGATTCAATGCCATTTTCAACGACAGAATATGCACGGTTCGCCTCAATATATGGTTCCTGATAAAGAATGCCCTTCTCTTGGAGTTCCTGTTCACAAGCAGCTCTAAGGGCATCGTTTTTACCCAAATACTCGGTTGTGATATAGGTTAGCAGCCTTTTCCTAATAGTTTCATGGGTATTCTGTACACTATAGTTATCCATCTGCCATTTCCTCTCTGACAACAATTCCTAATTTTTCTAAATATATCTTTATATAGGCCCAGATTGACAACGGCATATCCCACTCTAACTTGTCCGATACAGAATTGCATGGCCAGGCAAAAGATTCCAGCAACCTGTTTTCCCATTCCGGGAGATAAAATCTGAGTTTCAAGTGAATATGATCTTGATATATCTTCACATCTGCGGCAAGATCATTGCCAGCTACTCTTCGAAAAGCAAATTGAAAACGTCGGTATTCCCCTGTCTCGCGAAGGAATGAATCGATACGATGAAGTTTTGCTTTCTCTCCAGGCTTTATAAGCAAATACTCGGTAGGAAGCAGACTAGCAGTGCGCCTGGCAAAAACAATGCCTTCTACCGGAGTAGGCGGAACATCCTGCCAGCATCCATAATTGGACCTCACTTTACGGAATGGATTAAAATACTCTACATCTTCTGGCAGGTTGGCCGGTTTCCACCAAGCCGACTTGATGTAATTTTTCAACCATTTACAGGAATCTATCCTATCATTTTCTTTAAAGAGATATTCTGTCTGCTGTCTACGGATCATAGCGATCCCTGAATAAGAGAAAGAAGTGTCCAGTAAGTAACCCTTTCCGCATTCCAGATCAGGATTAAGCGGAATGACCGACTCAGGGGCAAGGGTCAAGTTTGTCTGGAAGCCTACATTCAGCAAATCCCCGTGACGGACGAGGCGAGAGCGGATTAATTGAATTGCCTTTTCATTTCCGGGGGTTGTCTCAAACCATAACTTTGAGGCAGGAAACCTACATAGCATCTCTGTGAGGATGCTGTCACATCGATCCAGAATGTGCCTTCGGCTTACGCCCTTAGTTTCCTGACGATTTGTATTTTGGTCGGGAGATAGTGAAAACGTAATAGGAGCATCCATTGCGGCAGTTTTAATCCAGCAGGCCATACCAGAATAAAGAAGCCGGTTTATAAACTGCGGTTGGTTCTCGTTGACGAACTGACGAATATTCAAGTCAGTAGCCATTGCAGCCATCATTTCATCTGTCATACTGTGCCTCACAAGTACCTGGAAAGCTCGCCTTTTTCGACATCTATTCCGTTCTCCTTGAACTGTCCCAAAAGGTTTTCCAGATTTCCGCTGGCCTTTGCACTGAGTAGGAGCTGGGTTAAAATACAGATATCTGACTGGATAGAACTGTTTGTAGAAACCATGAAACAGGAATAGTTCAGTAATGCACGATTGCTAATAATTTGTGCAAATGGCTTGAGCTGCTTCCGCTTTTCTTTCAGCTTGTCCGGACTCAACTCTTGGCAAAAAGCAAGTTCTGTCTCAAATACCCTGAGATTACCCTGCGGGAGATGTATGAGGCCAATATCTCCATCAACAAACATGGTCCGACTCCAAATAGCAGGAGGCAAGGCTTCCGTGGGCGTACCCTCGCTAGAAAAAATCAGAATACATTTATCTAAGTTACAGGTATTTTGCAAAATCCCATTAAAAACATTGGGTGAATAAGCGTCCAACGCGCCGTTGATGAGATACACTTGGGGAGAAGATGCATCCTTTTTTTGACGCAAAAGATCGCATAATTCAGTACAGCAAGGCTTTCCAGTTGAAATATGAATCGATGTAGCACCATTCAATCCAAACATCGCAGCGAGACAATCCGCAATTACTTCTGAATTAGAATCACAGATAATCGGAATATGTCGGCCAACGGAGAAAGAGAGAATTTGCGAAAGCTCTACGGATCGTTCCTCAGAGTAACCACAGCATTCAAAATTCTCAGCCAGACTATCCTCAAAATCAGATAAATCCGTGATCGTAGCAGCGATTTCACTTGCATTGACTGGACGAACGAAAACCGATAGTGCAGTTCCATTATGTCCAGAACTTTTGGCATTCACAGGTGATGTGAATGCCAAATCACTAATAAAATCTGCTGCGTTTTGGCGAGCCTCAGCAATACGGCCAGCAACCTTTTCCTCCACGGCGCTGGCCAATGCTTCCTTCTTACTAATTTCAGACTGAAGCGTTTCCATTTGCTGCCGCAAATTATCCTGCTGGTCTTTCAATACGGCCGCGTCCTGACGTTGTTGCTCAGTTTCTTTTGCTGCTTCCGCTAACGTCTGCTGAGCTATGCGAAGTTGTTCCTCATTTTCAACAGACCATTCTTCGTAAAGCATGTCTTTGCATTTGGACATCAGTGCGCTGTTTCTTTCGATTACTGCAGACAGAACATCAGCATTAATATCAGAACCGTTCAAGGATTTTTCGGCCTGCTCAATGAACTCAGACACATATTCTTGGGCATCCTCAATCGAGCAACCGTAATTTTCAGCTACCTCGTCATATAGGGTCGATGTTTCCAATGACCGCAAATAGGCCAAACATCTCCGTGCCTCATTTACACCAAGGCCCTGTTGCTGAAGAGTACTCACCTTTGTTTTGGACAATATGATATCTTTCACCAGTGCAAGTGGGGTTTTTACACTTATAATCTCTGTGGGGAGATCTAAAGTCAAGTTTTGGCAAAATATTCTGGTGTTTATGATAAGCGTATTCCGAATATTGACATGAAAAGACGGCAACGTAAAAACAGACTTTTTTAGTTTTGCAATCCCGTGTTGTATATTAAAGTCATCTATGTTACATAGCAAACCGGAATATTGTTCGCCTACCAGCAACATGGAAATCAACATTTTCTTCCCGAGTTTTTCCGATGGAATACCATCCAAAAGCCGCGTGGCAATATCTTCCTGCTTTGTGCAACCAGAAAGAACTACTATTTCAATAGGCATCATCTTGGCATCAAATGCTGAGTCAATGCGGTCTTTTCCCGGATCATCTTCCCTGGGAGTTGTGTTCCAATGCCAAATCCCAAAGTAGTTTATAGCAGATGGACCATCGTTTTTGTAAAGCATATCCCTGTTTTCAAACCCATAGGGAATCGATTTATCAACCCGAAACGGTATTAAGCGGTTGTCGTATATGTCCGCCAATCGCTTAAGCCATATTTGCCCATAGCTGTTAAGAGTAACCTGACACAAAGAAGTATGTTGATATTCCTTATATGCCTCGTTTTCCTGTAGAATATCAGCATACTCCTCCCGCCGGTAAAACCGCTCCAGTTCGGCTTGCATTTGCGCTATTTTTGTGACAGCTTCGGACAATTCATCTTGTTTGTGACCCAGTTCCTGCTGGAGCACAAGCTTGTCAGCGATAAGGTTTTCTCGTGTATGCGCATATGCTTCACGTTCTTCCGCCAGTTCGCGTTGAACACGCTCTAATGAATTAGCCAATTCCGTACCTGAAGATTGTTTGTCCTCTCTTTCAGTTTTCTCTGCGCATAGAAGTGTTACTGCGGCCTTGATAAGAGAGACATATTCCTCTGGAACAGAATTACCTTCAAGCTTAAAGTACAGTTCAACATGACCAGAGAAAACATGCGAACCAGCTAGGGCCTGTATCATAGCCACATCAGTGGTAGCGCCGTTTTCTTGAAGAGATATCATTTTGTCATGAATCCTCTTGTGGCATGTTTCGACAAATGAGTTGAGAAATGTAGCCACGAAATTTCTATGCCGATTTCTGACTATCAGATCGATAGCCCGTTGGTCGGTTAGCGCCTTTGCACGGAATCCGGATTGCAATTCAACAAAAGCAGCAGGATTTTTTTGAAAATAGAGTTTGATTTCCTTCGGTGTAATTAGCTCACATAAATACTCGACTTCTCCATCCGTAAGGAGAGCAGATAAAGCAGGCTGAATCATTTTGAATCCTCTCCTATCCTAATTTTCCCCATGGGAAATAGGGCTTTTAATAGCCCCAATTGGATTTTTCCACCACTAATTTCACTACAGATAAATCTCGCAAGTTCGACATTTCCTTTTTTGCTGTAGTCTCTTACAAGCTGGGCCATCCATACAGGTGCAGGGACTAACGGACCATATCGATGCATCCTTAAATCAGAGAGAATACAGAGTTCATTTAACTGTGTCGTACTTGTGTTTTCCTTTGCATGGCAGTAGAAGAAGACGCTATACTCATTGTGCTCCTGAACAACCCAATAAACATCTTCGGGGTACTCCAAGGCAGGCATTGGGGTACTGCCTTCCCTAATCGTCACATGCTGATAAACATGGCCCTTACATCCGATTATTAGCTCCATCTTTGCGTTTGCTTTCACTGATCTAACCATAGAAAGCGAAGCCTGCGTAAAGGTTTCCCAGTCAACAATATTTCCGCTGCTGTCTTCCATGCTGAACTCATAGTAAAAGGTATGAGAGGATCGTAATGATCTTCGGTAAAACACCTCCCGGCCCACATATTTCCTATCTATTGAAACCGCTATTTCAGAGCTATGAAATGGCAAAATGATGCTGCCTTTCACAACATTTAGTTGGGAAACCGAATTCCCAAGATAAAAATAGACGTTCGGTGTATCGTTCCCGCTGGACACAGAACAATACAGCTTTTTTGTTGCTGACGCTACGGGAGCTTGTGCATCTTGCTTCAATGCAGTAGGTGGCCATAAGGTTGTCAGTTCCGGAGTTGTCTCCAAAAGCCAGACGCCAAACCTGGATCTAAAATAGTTGTTAATTAATAAGTACCGATTGGTATCCTTTATAGACACATTGATGGTTAGTTTGCTGACAGTAAGTTCGCCATTCTTCAGACGAATAGAGCCAATACGATTAGTTTGTATTTCTGGATAGGGTGAAGAATATGGCTGCTTTGTTACCAGATAATATTGCTTTCCAGAAGAAATACCATCGCCGCGATGAATCTTTCTTCCGCTTTCCTCACTGTATTGGAAAAGTGCTCCACCTATTTCAAATCCATCGGCGTAGTTGGTCCATTTTTGCCTGATGCCAGCAACACCTTCAGTGTTCCGAATCTCAATGGTATAATTCTCATCGGCAGGCGGGATAAAATCCACAGGTAGCAACGTTGATTGATCCGCAGAGAAAAGAATGGAACTCACCCTAAACTTGCATTCCTGTCCACCGGCTATGACTCGAACGTTTGCTTTTTGTCGTGTCACAAGATCCAATGTTTGTTTACCCAGCGGCGGAAAGGATATTCCCAAACAATACCGTTCTCCGGTATTGGGAACGATGTACATGGAAAGTCCTGTCCGCTCATATAGGGACAATCCAGAGCGGCCATCTACGCGCTTATCGCATTCCGGGGTACTTTCTGTCTGCTTCTGATGGTAGAATTCCCCATCGCCTTTGGCGCGAAAAAAAACGGTTTCCCCACATTCCGGGCAAAAAAAGCGTTCCTTTCTGCTTGGAATATATGAAAGCGGCAAGAATGATTTAGCAGCAACCTCCCGTTCGTGGCCAAGTATGTACCGATCGACAGCATATCTCATTCCAGCATATCTCCTTGTTTTCCATAGGCAAAATTAAATTAAAAAAATTAATCTAATTGTGAACATTTTACAAGATACGACAAAGATAGTCAAGCCGGATTTCTGTTGATATAATGTGCCCTGTACGTGGTAATCTAAAATTTTTCTCGGATCGGCAGATAAAATGGCGGCAAAGAATCATCTCTGCCGCCATTTTGCTTTTGATTTACGCATATATGATTTCTCGGTATACAATCTCTATTGCGCTTGCCCCAATATTGTTCATCCTGACGACCCACGCCATTTGGTCGGTTGCTTTGAGCTGTTCCGTTATGCCTTGGTGCTGGGCCATCTGCTCCACCAGCCGGGAGAGCACGTCTTCGGCCTGTTGGTCAATGTCAGCCAGGTAGCTGCTCAGCTTGCCGCTCAACAGCAAACTGGTGTAGCGGGCCTTGCGGTGTTCCTTGATGTACCGCAAGTGTCGCCGACCCCACAGACCGATGGGCTGTTCTTCCTCTGCTGGTATGGTTAAGCAGGGGATGTAGTAGTCTCCCTGCCGCTCATACCATAAACCGTTGTTCTCGTCAAAAATGTACTTGTCCATTTTGAAGTCCTCCAGTATAATATATTCGCACATACGTCACAGTTCTCTAATTACCACACTTTGTTATATCATGTTACGGGATTTTCTTTCCCTTGCTTTTGCCCTTATGAGCAGTCAGGACAAGGGTAACATCGTGTGAAACTGAATAAAGGGATAAGGCGAACTCACTGCGAAAAATCCTTTATTTGCAAGGCTTTTGGAGGACTTTATTAACGCCCAATGGCAAGGGATAACTCCCCTTAAAATCGGGCAATATCAATTCCAGTTTATCGGGCAGCCGTCCATGTCGGGCGGCTGCTTGTTTCGTCATTTTGATGATTGAAAAAATTTACAGGCGTCCATCAACACGAAGAAGAAAAGGGATCGCAAAAAATCCCTCTTGACAGAGGAGGGAAAGTGGCATAAAATAGGGAGCTACAAAGCGACGACAGGGAGGAGTACCCCGGGACCTGGAGCCAAGAGAGAGGATGTACGGTGAAAATCCTCCGACGGCCCGGCGGGAAGGCGCCCTGGAGCGCAGGGAGGAAATGCCCTGCCGGTCCCCGCCGTTACCGGGACAGAGTGCGCGTCAGCCAGGCGCGAATTCAGGTGGAACCACGGACAGTATTGTTCGCCCTGAGCCAATTGCGGCTTGGGGCGTTTTTTTGCCTTGAGCCAGACATGAAAAGGAGTGTTGTCACAATGAAAAACAGCGAAAAGACCATGGAAAAAATCGTAGCTCTGTGCAAGGGACGGGGCTTCATCTTCGCCGGCAGCGAGATCTACGGCGGCCTGGCCAACACCTGGGACTACGGCCCCCTGGGTGTGGAGCTGAAAAACAACATCAAGAAGGCCTGGTGGAAGAAGTTTGTCCAGGAAAACCCCTACAACGTGGGTCTGGACGCCGCCATTCTGATGAATCCCCAGGTGTGGGTCGCCTCTGGCCACGTGGGCGGCTTCTCCGACCCGCTGATGGACTGCAAGGAGTGCCACGAGCGCTTCCGTGCCGACAAGGTGATTGAGGACTGGTGCCAGGAGAACAGCTTCGACCTGGACCACAGCGTGGACGCCATGAGCCAGACCCAGATGAAGGAGTTCATCGACCAGCACAACATCGTCTGCCCCACCTGCGGCAAATTCAACTGGACCGACATCCGCCAGTTCAACCTGATGTTCAAGACCTTCCAGGGGGTCACCGAGGAGGCCAAGAATACCGTCTACCTCCGCCCCGAGACCGCTCAGGGCATCTTTACCAACTTTGTCAACGTCCAGCGCTCCACCAGAAGGAAGCTGCCCTTCGGCGTGTGCCAGATCGGCAAATCCTTCCGCAACGAGATCACGCCGGGCAACTTCATCTTCCGCACCCGGGAGTTTGAGCAGATGGAGCTGGAATTTTTCTGTCAGCCGGGCACTGAGCTGGAGTGGTTCGCCTACTGGAAGAACTTCTGTCACCAGTGGCTGCTGGACCTGGGCATCCGGGAGGAGAACCTGCGCCTGCGGGACCACGACCCGGAGGAGCTCTCCCACTACTCCAACGCCACCACCGACTTCGAGTTCGCCTTCCCCTTCACCGAGTGGGGCGAGCTGTGGGGGGTCGCCAGCCGCACCAGCTTCGACCTGACCGCCCACCAGAACACCTCCGGCAAGGACCTGACCTATTACGACCAGGAGAAGAACGAGCACTATATCCCCTATGTTATCGAGCCCTCCCTGGGCGTGGAGCGGATGCTGCTGGCCTTCCTGTGCAACGCCTACGACGAAGAGGTGGTGGGGCAGGACAAGAAGGGCAACGACGACGTGCGCACCGTCCTCCATCTGCACCCCGCCCTGGCCCCCTATAAGGCGGCTATCCTGCCCCTGTCCAAGAAGGAGGTCCTCTCCGGCCCCGCCCAGGAGCTGTATCAGCAGCTGTCCAAGGACTTTATGGTGGACTACGATGACACCGGCTCCATCGGCAAGCGGTACCGCCGTCAGGACGAGATCGGGACCCCCTTCTGCATAACCCTGGACTTCCAGACCGTGGGGGACGACTCCACCCCCGCCGACCACTGCGTCACCGTCCGCAACCGGGACACCATGGAGCAGGTCCGCATCCCCATCAGCGACTTGAAGGGCTGGCTGGAGGAGAAGCTGTCCTATTGACCCCATGTCCCACATCCTAATCCTACAAAACCGCCTGACCCCGCCGCCCCGGTGGCGGTGGCCCCTGGCGGTGCTGGCAGCTCTGCTGTCGGGTATTCTGTGGACGGGGCTGGCCTTCCTCATTGAGATCCAGTCCCTCCCCGGTGTCTGGACCCTGCTGGGCCGGGAAAAATTCGGCCTTACCGCCCTCTTTCTGGCCCTGTGGGTGTTGGGGCTGACCCTCCTGTGCAACAGCCTGTTTGCGGGCAATCTCATGGTGGGCCTGGTTGTGGTGATTTTGTCCTTTGTCAACTACTTCAAGGTCCTGATTACCATGATCCCCCTGCTCCTGGCCGACTTCTCTCTCATTGGCCAGGCCGCCAGCATTGCCGGTCTGAACAGCTCCTCCCTGGTCCTGCGTGGGGGCAGCGTGCAGGCCATCGCCGCCGGAACGGTGTGGCTGGTGCTGTGCCTGTTTTTCTCCAGACCCCTGCGGCTGAACTGGACCTGGAGCGCTCTGGTGTGGGCCCCCCTGTGCGCCCTGGCCCTCCACGCCCTCTTCTGGCTTGGAGCGGAACCCCTGGTCTACCCCGCTATGGGGGCGGATATCAATCAGGCCATGTCTCAGGCCACAGCCAACAGCGCCTGCGGAGTCCCCCTGGGACTGTGGCGCGCCTTCTATTGCAGCCGCAACCGGAGGGTCTCGGAGGAGTACTCCCCGGAGTATATGGAGGAGGTCCTGGCCCAGACCCAGGACTATGCCAACGTCCCCAGAGGGGAGGAGGGGCGGCAGCCCCATATCATTCTGATCCTCTCCGAATCCTTCTATGATATCACTCAGATTGATGGGCTGTCCTTCCCGGAGGACCCCATTGCCGGCTTCCACGCCCTGCAAGAGGAGGGGATCTCCGGCAAGTTTGGCAGCCGCGGCTTTGGCTATGGCACCTGTGACATTGAGCTGGAGGTACTCACCGGCATCAACTCCGGCCTGCTGGACAACGAGCCGGAGAACAGCTGGCCCAAGGAGTATTTTTCCAGACTGCCCGCCGTCCCCGCTCTGCTCCAAGCCCAGGGCTACTACACCTCTATGGTCCACATGTACAACGACTCGGTATACAACCGGGGGGAGTACTTTGGCTCCCTGGGCTTTCAGGACATCTACTTCTGTGAGGATTTTGCAGAGATCTACCCCCCGGCGGCCCAGGCGGAGAATTATAATGAATATATGATCTCCCGCAAGGTGGGCCCATATTTCTCTGACGACCTGCTTTCCGACCTGCTCATCGCCCAGTTCGAGGCCAGGGCAGGGGAGGGGCCGGTCTTCCTCTATGGCAGCTCCATGGGCAACCACACACCCTACCCCCTGGACAAGTTCCGTCCCGAGGAGATGACGGTGACCTGCCAGTCCGGCCTGACGGGGGAGGCAGCGGAGCACTTTCTGGTGTGTACCCAGGGGCTGCACAACGCCAGCGAGGCCCTGGTCAAGCTGACCGACTACTTCCGGGACCGGGAGGAGCCGGTGGTCATTGTCTTCTACGGCGACCACCTGGCCGGTCTGGGCCTGTCCACCGGCGGCACCGCCTACTCCGCCCTGGGACTGGCCCCCTGGAGCATGGACGGCTGGGCTCTGGAGGACTATGCCCACCTCTACACCACCGATTACCTCATCTGGTCCAACGACCCCAGCTATCTCCCCGGGGATCCGGGCAGCCGATACGACACCGGCTGTCACTACCTGGGCAGTCAGCTTCTGGAGCTGGCAGGCTCTGACCTGCCCCTGTACTGGCGGCTCATTTACAAACTGTCCCAGACCCGGGTCGTGGACAGCGCCAATTACCACCTGAGCCGCGGGGGAGAGCTGTCCTCCGACCCGCCCGGTCAGGGCTCCGACGGCCTGGGTCTGTCCCTGCTCACCCACCTCCTCTATGACGCCACATATGGCAAGCAGTACGTGACAGAGCAGTTGTGGGAAATCCCATAGCCCTCCGTCAGCAAAAAAGGACGCCTCCCCTTGGTGTGGGAGGCGTCCTCTCGTGTTATTTCAGGTAATTGAGGGGGTTCACCGCCGTGCCGCGGACCCGGACCTCGAAGTGGCAGTGTACACCGGTGGAACGGCCCGTGCTGCCCGCCTTAGCAATGGCCTGGCTCTGATAGACCTTCTGTCCCGCCGACACCAACAGGCTGGAGTTGTGGGCATAGTAGGTCTGCATCCCGTTATCGTGGGTTATAATGACCAAGTTACCGTAGCTTCCCTTGTACCCGGCAAAGGTAACGGTGCCGCCGTCCGCCGCCTTAATGCGTTCACCGTAGGTGGCGTGGATATCCAGGCCGGAGTGGTAATTGGAGCTTCCGAAAATCTTCCGCCCCCCGAAGTAGGAGTTGATGCGCCGGCTGCTGGTGGGCCAGATGAAGGTGCCCTTGGACGCGGTCTTGGGCTTCTCCTTGGTCCCGATGGCTTTCACCGTAGTGGTGGGCTCCCGAAGGGTCACGCTGCTGAGCACGGTACGCTCCCGCTCATAGCCGTTGACATAGACCACGTCGGCCTCCACCTGGGCCTCGCCCTCCTCGCCCTGGGTCACGATCTTGGAGTCCCCCTTATACATGGAGCTGTCCTCCACCGTCTCCACCGGGCACTCGATGGGCTCGGTATAGGTGACCCGCTCGGTGGTCTGAACGGACAGGGCGGGGACCACCTCCTTCACGTTGAGCACGTCCCCCACCATCAGCCGGTTGATGTTGGCGTTGGGGTTCAGGGCCATCAGGTCGCTGAGGGACATATCGTTGCGGTAGGCGATGCCATTATAGGTGTCGCCCTTGACCACGGTGTAAGTGGTCTCACCGGTGGTATTGGCCTTGAGGGCCTCCTCAATCTGGCTCACATCCACCAGATTGTCCACTGCATACACCGTTTCCACCGAAAGGTCCTCCACAAAGCCGGAGGACACGGTATACTTTGTAATATACTGCTCCTTAATGCCGTCCAGCATAGTGTTGAGGGCGGTCTCGTCCTTTACCGTACCAATGACCTGGCCGTCCAGGGTCACCTCATAGGCCCGCAGCTGGTCGCTGACCTCGTTGAGCTGCCGGTAAAAGAACTGGCTGATATCCCGTTCCTGACTCAGATCGCTTTTCAGGGTTAGGCCGAATGTATAGTCGATGTCCCCCTCCACCTGATAGTCATAGCCCAGCAGCTGGGTCCCCCGGCTCTCCACCGCTTGAATGGCCTGGTCCACCACACTCTGGTCGGCCACCACGCCCACCTCCTGGCCGTCCACAATCACGGCGTAGCTGGTGGAATAGAGGGTTGTCAGGGTGAGGGCCGTGCCCAGGGCCGCCGCCACCAGCAGGAAGGACACCGGTCCCACCGCCACATTTCCAGCGGCAGCGGAGTGGAACAGGTGGGTCCAGCGGCGGATGTGGATACGGCTCCACTCCGCTGCGGACTGAAGACGGCGTCTCCACTCCTCCCTGCGGGCGGCAGAGGGATCTTGAACCGGTTCGCATCCCGGCCTCTGGGGTCTGGTCTGGGGACGGGTCTCTCTCCGCTCCGAAACCGCCTGAGGACGGTTCACTCTCTGCTCCGGGGCCACCTGGGGACGGGACACGCTCTGCTCCGGGACCGCCTGGGGACGGGACGCGCTCCGCTCTGGGACCGCCTGGGGGCGGGGCGCACTCTGCTCCGGGGCCGCCTGGGGGCGGGGCGCGCTCTGCTTTGGGGCCGCCTGGGGACGGGATGAGTTCTGCTCCGGGACCTTCGGGATATCCGTCTTCTTCTCCGCCGGGACCTCGCTCTGCCGGACAGCAGTCTCCTTCCGCTGCTCCAAAGGCGCCTGCACAGACTCCTTCTGCTGTTTTCCGGTCCTATGCCGGCGCTTCTTATGCTTCATGGTCGTTACCTCTTATGTCTCATGGAAAAATGACAAACGTGAAAAAAGAGTTACAAAATGGTAACAACAATATACACGTTTTCCCGCCTCCCGTCAACCCCTTTTTCCCGCTTCCCGTTCAAAAAGTTTTAAAAAAATGTAAATAATAAAACGCCAGAGAAAAATCTCCGGCGTTATCTGCAATAATTGTGTTAAATTCGACGAAATCGCCAAGCCGTTGCCGCCCCCCTAAAGCACCACCCGGAGGATAAAAACCAGCGTCATCAGCACCACCGCAGCACTGGCACAGGCGTCCAGCATCCAGGCCCTCCGCTCCCTGCGCAGGCGGCGGCGGGTCCTCTTGTCTAATGTCAGCACCACAGGACGGAAGGCGGGCTCCTCCTGCTCCCAGCTCTCCTCAAACTCCTCCATCTGGCGGGCCAGGCTGTCACGCTGGGCCAGAGCCGCCCTCTGCCGGAACTCCTCCAGGTCCACCACATTGCCCTTGTGCTGAATAAAGTTGGAAGTTTTGTAGTACATGGTCTGCATTCGTCATCCCTCCGCCCCTGTTATTGGGGTTAGTATAGACTGAGGTATGTCCCAAAAAACGGACTTTTTCCCCTTCTTCAAAAACATCTGTTCTACTTAGAATATACAACAGACGTTCGATTCTGTCAAGAAAAAATTCAAAACTTTGTTCGATTTTTTCTTTTCCCCATAGATGCTGGCGCTGCTTCGCATTGAAATCTGAAATAGAAGATAGTCTGCCTAATAACCACCCCCCGCCCTTTGCCAAAGGGGGCAAGCGGCTTCGCCGCTTGTGGGGCCCTGCGAAGCAAGGCTT
>NZ_QWKI01000108.1 GCF_009911645.1 Pseudoflavonifractor sp. 60 | reverse complement strand
CCCTCGTCCCGCCCGCAGGCGGCCTGGCCCCTTTGAAAAGGGGCTCCGCGAAGCGGTGGGGATTGATTTGCTGGCACCTTTTCTATCTAAAAGCTCAAATTGAAGCAGCTTTCCTAAGACAATCCCCCGCCCTCGCTACGCTCGGGCACCCCTTTTGCCAAAGGGGACAAGCGGCTGCGCCGCTTGTGCGGCCCTGCTTCGCAGGGCCCATCCCTCGTCCCGCCCGCAGGCGGCCCGGCCCCTTTGAAAAGGGGCTCCGCGAAGCGGTGGGGATTGATTTGCTGGCACCTTTTCTACCTATAAAGCTCAAATAGAAGCAGCTTTCCTAAGACAATCCCCCGCCCTCGCTTCGCCGCTTGTGCACTCCTATTGAAGTCTCTTGTCTATTTGCGGCTTGAATTTCTTGCTGGAATCGCTTATAATCATATCCATATGCCGAGGGGGGTTATAAAATGCCGGACTTTTACAACAAAGATTTGCCGGGACGGTATGGCGACCTCTCAAAATTCGTCACCGACCCGGACCGGCTGGAGCTGACCCGGGACGGGCTGGTCTATCTCTCGGCGGAAGAGGACTACGACATTGCGGCGGACCTCTCGGGCCAGGAGGAGAAATTCATAGCCCTGCGGCCTCAGCTGGCCTCTACTGCAAGGAATCTTGGACGGCTGGACGACCTGGTCCAGCGCTGCCACCAGGAGCAGTCGGGAGGCGGTCGCCGCTTCCCCTACTCCCTCGAATTCGTCTATTTGGACAAGCCCTATCTCATCCTGGAGTACTGGGGCATGATTGAAAATACCACCTTTGACGTCGTCTTCCGCCAGGAGGACGGGAAATTTATTATGGAGAGCTTTGGAATGCGGAACAATCTTCCCCCGGATTGGAGTGTGGAATTTGCGTGAGAACCTATCAAGCCGGACAATTTGACATCGCCGTCATTGGGGCGGGCCACGCGGGCATTGAGGCCGCCCTGGCCGCCGCCCGTATGGGACTGCGGACTCTGTGCTTCACCGTCAACCTGGACGCGGTGGGCAATATGCCCTGCAATCCGGCCATCGGCGGTACGGGGAAGGGCCACCTGGTCCGGGAGCTGGACGCTCTGGGAGGCGAAATGGCCCGGGCCGCCGACAGGGCCTGCATCCAGTACCGGCTGCTGAACCGGAGCAAGGGTCCCGCCGTCTGGTCCCTCCGGGCTCAGGCCGACCGGCGGGAGTACCAGAAGGTGATGAAGCACACCCTGGAGCGCCAGGAAAACCTGTGGGTCAAGCAGGCGGAGGTGGTGGAAATCCTCACCGAAAATGGGGCGGTCTCCGGCGTGGTGACCCACACGGGGGCGGTCTACTCCGTGAAGGCCGCCGTTGTGGCCACCGGGACCCACCTGGGGGGCCGAATCGTGGTGGGGGAGGTGGTGCGGGACTCGGGCCCCGACGGGCTGGCCGCCGCCCTGCCCCTGACCCGAAGCCTGGTAAAGCTGGGCCTGTCCATCCGCCGCTTCAAGACGGGCACGCCCCCCCGGGTCAACGCCCGCAGCGTGGACTTTTCGAAAATGGAGCTCCAGAGAGGGGAGGAGGGGGGACTGGCCTTCTCCTTCCAGACGGAGCGTCCCCCGGAGAACCGGGCGGTGTGCTGGCTGACCTACACCAACGAGGAGACCCACAAAATCATTCGGGCCAATCTGGATCGCTCCCCCCTGTACGACGGCACCATCGAGGGGGTTGGTCCCCGGTATTGCCCCTCCATTGAGACCAAGGTGGAGCGATTCCCCCAGAAGGAGCGGCACCAGCTGTTCATCGAGCCCATGGGGCTGGACACCGAGGAGCTGTACATTCAGGGCTTCTCCTCCTCGCTGCCGGAGGAGGTGCAGATGGAAATGCTCCGCACCATCCCCGGCCTGGAGCACGCCGAGATGACCCGCTGCGCCTACGCCATCGAGTACGACTGTGTGGACCCCACTCAGCTGGAGGCGACCCTGGAGACCAAGGCGGTGCCCGGGCTCTACGGGGCGGGCCAGTTCAACGGCTCCTCCGGCTATGAGGAGGCCGCCGTCCAGGGCTTTGTGGCCGGGGTCAACGCCGCCCTGAAAATTTTGGGGAAACCGCCCCTCATTCTCCGCCGGGACCAGGGCTATATCGGGGTCCTCATTGACGATTTGGTCACCAAGGGCACCAACGAGCCCTACCGCATGATGACCTCCCGCACCGAGTACCGCCTGCTCCACCGCCAGGACAACGCCGACCAGCGGCTCACCCCCATTGGCTATGAATTGGGGCTGGTCTCCCGGGCACAATATGAGCGGGTACAGGAAAAATACGCCGCCGTGGCCCGGGAGGTCCGCCGCCTGGAGCACACTGGCACGCCCCCCACCCCGGAGCTCACCGCTCTGCTGGAGCAGCGGGGGGAACCGCCGGTGAAGGACGGGGCCCGGCTGGCCGACCTGCTCCGCCGCCCCCGGCTGAGCTATGCGGACCTGACGCCCTTTGACCCGGACCGTCCAGACCTGCCCCCGGCGGTGGCCGGCGAGGCGGAGATCACCATCAAATACACCGGATATATTGACCGCCAGCTGCGCCAGGTGGAGGAGGTCAAGCGGCTGGAGGAGCGGCCCATGCCGGAGGACATAGACTATCTGTCCATCGAGGGCCTGCGGCTGGAGGCCCGGCAGAAGCTGGCCGTCATCCGCCCCAGGAATCTGGGCCAGGCGGGGCGGGTGTCCGGCGTCTCCCCGGCGGACGTGGCAGTACTGATGGTCTATTTGAAGCAGCGAGAGCTGTAGGAGTGCAATTTATTTCGCTCCGGCTGGGTACTGGTCATCTCGCCTGTGGCAGATTGAAATGAAGACCCTGGCTGTGATATAATCGCAAATCCGGATTGGAGGAGGCCAAATCATGGCATTTGCACTTTACTATGAGGCGGTAAGGAAAGAACCCCTGACAGAGCAGGAAAGAAACATTTGCAGGGAAATCTCGGAGAAGTATTGTTCCGAATATCCTTTTAAGCGAAAGGTCGAGGATTTCGGCATATATGAGGATTCAGAGGAGCAGGGCGATATTATTTTCAGCGGCTCCACAAAGCTCCCAAGGAACAGCCCCAACACACTGTTTGAGGCCGCAAACTACTGGCTGAAATGTCTTACCGAAATCACCCGTCTTTTGACAAATGCCGTATGGAATGTAACATTTGACGATGTTGATTTGATTTTTGACTTGGATGAGGGCTGGCGGTTTCCTACAGACGAAGAGTATAACTCGCGTAAATGAAACTGATCCTCCAGGTGTTTATTAACATGAAGGGTGAAGGGAATGAATTTATTCAGCATAAAAGGTAAAATGGATGAATTTATCCATCCCACCCCCATTGAGGACAAATACAAGGAACTGCTGCGGCGGACCCATGAGGAAATTTTGAAGCCCCTGGGTTTTCAAAAGGACAAACAGAATTTCCGCCAGTTAACCCCCAAGATGCTGGCGGAAATGGGCTGTCAGGCTCAGGTCTATGAGCAGATCAAGGGGCCGGAGCACTACCCCTACGCCCTCTATCAGCTGGCGCAGGAGCTGAGAGAACAGTTGGGTCTGGAAGAGGAGAAATTGCCATGAAGCTGACACAAGTAAAGGGGAACACCTGGGTCATAGAGGCCAACCAGCTCATTCCCCTGTATAAGCTGGAGGGCGGGCGGTGCATTCTGCTGGACACCGGACTGCTGGAGGAGCGGGAAGAGCTGGAAAAGACGCTGACTGCCGCCGGCTTGACGCCGGTGGGGATTCTGTGCTCCCACGCCCACGTGGACCACTGCGCCAACAACGGGTATTTGCAGGAGAAGTACGACGCCCAGGTGGCCCTCACCTTCCCGGAGGCGGGGATGTGTTCCTCTCTGCTGACTTTGAAATGCTACTTCCTGACCCTCTCCCCGGAGCGGGTTGGGCGGGAGTCGGCCTGTATGGTCCATGAGCCCGACCTGTTTCTGCCCATGTCGGACGGGCCCTTCTCCCTGTGCGGGGTTCCCTTCCAGATTATCCACTCCCCGGGCCACTCCGCCGGGCACATCTGCACCATCACGCCGGACAACGTGTGCTACACCGCCGATGCTCTGCTCAGTGAGGAACTGCTGGGGGCCAAGCTGCCCTACAATCTCAGTCAGAAAATGGCCATGGACAGCCGGGAGAAGCTGCGGGGGCTGAACTGTGACGCCTTCATTATGGCCCACCGGGGGGTGTGTTCCGGCGCTGAGATTGGCGGGCTCATTGACGCCAACCAGGCCCTGGTCCGCCGCCGGGCGGGGGAGATCCTGGACCTGTTAGACCGCCCCATGACCGCCTGCCAGATTGCCGAGGCGGCCTGTGTGTGCTACCAGCTCCTGACCCGCAAGCCCCGCCGCTCCCTGCGGTTTGAGCGCAACGTTCGCTTTTTTATTGAGTATCTGGTAGACGCCGGACAGCTGACTGAGACCTGTCAAAATGGGGCCACCTACTACGTCCCGGCGGAAAATTCCTGAAAGTTGTGCTTTAATTCGTAAAGTATCTTTTGTAGGGGGACGACCCTAGCCTGCCGCTTTATGGCCCTGCGAAGCAGGGCCAGGGGCAGATTGTCAATGAAGTGCAACAAAAAAGAAAAAGGAGGAGTCAGGAGGGTTTAAGAAAGAGTTCCGCAGGAG
>NZ_QWKI01000107.1 GCF_009911645.1 Pseudoflavonifractor sp. 60 | reverse complement strand
GGGACGCGCTTGCTAGTAACATAGGGCTTTGCCCGCATATGAAATACCCCCGGCTTCGCCGGGGGATATTTATTTATTCCTGCGCAGCAGATAACGGAGTGGGCCGCTCCTCCACCAAAATAATATCCTCACCGAAGCGGCGGACACAGCGCCAAGGGATATACCGGTCCTCCTCCCGTCCCAGCAGCCCGAAGAAGCGCCGCCGGCCCGGGATAACCAGCGCCCGCACCTGACCAGTCTCCAGATCCACCTCCAAATCACCTACATAGCCGTAGCGGCTGCCGTCCTCTACGCTGATTACCTCCTTATACCGCAGCTGGGCAATTCGCGTCTCCATAGCCATTCCCCCCAAATGATTTTGGTAGAGAATATGCGGTGCAGGGCCCGTCCCATGTCTTTAAGGAAAACTTTAAAAAATCTTAATCTCCCTGCCACACTGTCCTTAAAGAAGCTCTGTTATCCTTGTGGACAGAACAAACGAGAGGAGGAGCAGGACATGGATTGGATGTATCCTGCCGCGCTGGCCCTGACGGGCACGATGGGAGTATTGATGGGACTTTGGGGGCTGTGGTATCTGCTTTCCGGCTTGGCCAGTGTAAAAAAGCCGATGGACTATGGCTTTCACCCGGCTCAAACCAGGTTCGCCGTGCTGATCGCCGCCCGGAACGAGGAACTGGTGATTGGCTCGCTGATTAACAGCCTGCTCACCCAGGATTACCCGGCGGACCTGTACGACATCTGGGTCATCCCCAACAACTGCGCCGACAACACCGCCCTGGCGGCAAAGAATTTCGGTGCCAAAGTTCTGGAGTGTACCGTCCCTGTGAAGAGCAAGGGGGAGGTTCTCCGCTTCGCCTACAACCGTCTGCGGGGCCGGCAGTATGACGCCTGGCTGGTCTTCGACGCGGACAACGTGGTGGACTGCCGCTTTTTGGCGGAGATGAACAACGCCCGGCTTACCGGGGTTCAGGCGGCCCAGGGCTACCGGGACAGCAAGAATCCCTATGACACCGCCGTCTCTGGCTGCTCCTCTATCTATTACTGGATGATGGACCGTTTTCACAATGGGGGCAAAGCGGGCCTGGGTGTGTCCGCCATGATTGGGGGCACCGGCTTTATGGTGACTCAAAAGCTGCTGGACAAACTGGGCGGCTGGCACACCGACACCATCAGCGAGGACCTGGAGATCACCGCCCAGACTGTGCTGGCGGGGGAGCGGGTTGCCTATGTCCCCAAGGCTGTTACTTACGACGAACAGCCCCTCACCTGGGAGCAGTCTTTCACCCAGCGCCGCCGCTGGACCAGCGGGACCCTGCAAGTGGCCCAGACCTATCTGCCGGCTCTGGGGGAGTCTCAAACGAAGCGGCCCCGGCTGAGCCTCTTTGATTTTGAGACCACGCTGCTCCTGCCTGCTTACCAGGTGGCCGCGCTGGCGGGGCTGCTGTGTACCGCCCTCACCGCGGCGCTGGGGGGACGTACTTTGGCCCAGGCTCTGCTCCTGGGGATTGGAGGGGCGCTGGGGAATGTCGCCTGGGCAGCACTCACCGCCACGGTGGCCGCCGGGGTTGTCATAACCCTGGAGGGCAAGTGGGACCGCCGCCTGTGGAAGGGGCTGGCCGTCTACTGGCTGTTTCTGTTCACCTGGCTGCCCATTACCGCCGTCAGCTTCTGGAAAAAGACCACCGTGTGGGAGGAGATCCGTCACACCCGCGCTATGGCCCCCCAGATGCCCGGCAGATAAGGAGAACCGCCGTCCCGAAAGTGGGGCGGCGGTTTGCTGTATTACTGCACCGGCTCGAAGTCAGAGGCGGGGCGGCGGCAGATGGGACACACGTAGTCGTCGGGGAGGGTATCGCTCTCATAGATGAAGCCGCAGATTTTGCACACAAAGCCCCGGGGCTTGGCGGAGGTCTCCGCCTCAAGGGCGGGTTTCTCTCCCTTGAGATCGGCGGCCAAGGTCTGTGCCAGGGCCTCCAGCTCGGCCTCCTGCCCCGGGGCCAGGGCGGACTTGAGGGTCACAGAGACCTGAAGGAGCTCGATATTCTTCATGCCGCCCAAAATTTCCGTCATCAGCTTGCCGCTGGCGGGGGCCCAGGAGCCATTCTGAATGAGGGCCGCCTTGCGGTTTTGCAGGTTGTGGTGGGCCAGGTCCCGGAGCAGGTGCTCCATGGGATCAAATACGCCGTTGTTATATGTGGGACAGGCGAAGACGATGTGGCTGTACTTGAAGCAGTCGGACAGCACATAGGAGTAGTGGGTCACCGATACGTCGTGCATCTGGACAGGGATGCCCAGCTCGGCCAGGCGGCAGGCCAGGATGTTGGCGGCGGTCTCGGTGTGGCCGTAGATGGAGGCGAAGGGGATGACCACACCCTGGACCTCCGGTTCATAGCTGGCCCACTTCACGTACCGGTCAATGATTTGGGAGAAGTTCTTCCGCCACACGGGGCCATGGAGGGGGCAGATCATCTGGATATCTAGCTTGGAGGCCTTGCCCAGCAGGGCCATGACCTGGGGGCCGTACTTGCCCACGATGTTGGTGTAGTAGCGGCGGGCCTCATCCAGCCAGTCCCGCTCCCAGTCCACCTCGTCGGCGAAGAGGACGCCGTTCAGTGCGCCGAAGGAGCCGAAGCCGTCGGCAGAGAAGAGGATCTTGTCGGTGGAGTCGTAGCTCACCACCACCTCGGGCCAGTGGACCATGGGGGCGGCCACGAAGGTGAAGTTGTGCCGGCCGGTACACAGGGTGTCCCCCTCGTTGACCAGAATGGCGCCGGAGGGGTCTGTGGCGTGGAACTGGCGGATCATGTTGATAGCCTTGCCGTTGCAGACAATGCGGGCCTCAGGGTGGCGGAGCATCAGGTCTCCCAGGGTTGCGGCGTGGTCGGGCTCCATGTGGTGGACAAAGATATAGTCCAGGGGGCGGCCATCCAGGGCATGCTCCAGGTTTTCCAGAAACTGGGTCTGAACGGACCGGTCCACCGTGTCAAAGAGGACAGTCTTCTCATCCAGCAGCAGGTAGGAGTTGTAGGACATCCCCCGGGGGACGGGGTGAGCAGCCTCAAAGATGGGATGCTGCCGGTCGTTGGCGCCAATCCAAATCAGGTCGTCTGTGACCTTGCGGGTACAATACATTGGAAAAACCTCGCTTTCGTGCAAGAATCATGTCGCCCCATATCATAGCACATTTTTTCCGAAATTGCGAGAGCATTTTGAAGGAAGAGAAAAATTTTTCAGGCCGGCAGGAATCCGTTGAAAAAGGGGGGAAAATCCCGTATAATACTGCTGTGAATTGGAAGAAAGGCGGGGCGACCATGTACCGTATTGATATTATGACATTATTCCCCGACGTGGTGGGGGATATGCTCTGTGAGTCTGTGCTGGGCCGGGGGCAGGAGCGGGGCTACATCCGGGTTGAGTGCCACCAGATTCGGGACTACACAATGAACAAGCAGAAGCAGGTGGACAACTACCCCTACGGGGGAGGGCGGGGGGCGGTGATGCAGGCGGACCCCCTGTACCGGTGCTGGGAGCACATATGCCAGGAGGCGGGGGAGCGTGTCCACACCATCTACATGTCCCCGGCGGGGAAGACCTTCTGCCAGGCGGACGCCCGGCGGCTGAAGGAGGACTACCAGCGGCTGATTTTGGTCTGCGGCCACTACGAGGGCATCGACGAGCGGTTTATTGAGGAGTGTGTGGACGAGGAGATCTCCATCGGCGACTTTGTGATGACCGGCGGAGAGATCCCGGCTATGGCGGTGGCCGACGCGGTGTGCCGGCTGGTGCCCGGGGTACTGTCCGACCCCTCCTGCTACGAGAATGAGAGTCACTGGAACGGGATGCTGGAGGCCCCCCAGTACTCCCGGCCCGAGGTGTGGCACGACCGGGCGGTGCCTCCCATCCTCCTGTCGGGCAACCACGCCAAGGTGGAGCAGTGGCGGCGGAAGCAGTCCATTCTCCGGACCCGCCAGCGCCGCCCGGACCTGTATGAAAAGCTGGACCTGTCCTCCAAAGAGGACCAGAAGCTGCTGAAGGAGCTGGAGGAGGAGGGGACGATTCTGTGAGGCGGGAGAAATGGCAGGGATTTTTTGTCCTGCTTCTTGCGCTTGGAATGATTGGGGGAGGCGCCGCCCTGGTGTACTGTGTGTGGCGGAACCCGAACCTTGCCTCTGCTCTTGGGATGCTGTGTGCCGTTGGAGGGACAGCGTTCTGGGCCTCCGACGCCCTGACGCTCCGGTTTGCGCCGGGGCGGATTGTGGCGCGGCGCATAGACAAAGCCATCCAGGGGAAATGGAACGCCTGTCTCAGCCGCTACGGCGGCAGCGGCCAGCTGCTGGAGGAGTATCGTAAGAAGCAGCAGGAGGACGGCGAAGAAGGAGACGGCACGTTTCCTTGCACGGTTTGTGTAAGGGCCCGAGAGGGGCGCCGGGCGGTGCGCCTCTCGGGCAAGGGGCCGGCCCTCCGGGAGCTGGAGCTGAGAGAGGGGGATCAGGTGCTGCTGATTCTGACCGGTCTGATGCAGGGTGTATTTCTGCTGGGGACCTTGGAGCGTTTGGAGACAGGGCAGGAGGACTGTGAGATAGCGGTCGTCCTTCAGAAGGGGCTGATTTGCGACTGGGAGCAGGAAGTATCCCTGTGACCACTAATCCCCCTGTTCCCCCAAGGGGGTTGGGCAGACGCGGCAGGGAATGCCGTTTTTGGCCAGCTTGGCTTGGAGGGTGACCGCCTCCCGCTTCTCCAGCCCCGACAGCACAGAGAGGGTCCACTCCTTGGACAGCACCTGCTCTGCGCTTCGGACCGCCTCCTCCGCCTGCTCCGGCGTCAAATCCAGAAAGCAGACCAGCAGCCGGGATAATGTTTCCCCACAGCGGTCCAGCTCCTTGACCCGGATGTGGCACCGGCTGCGCACCACAACCCGCTCCAGGGCCCCGGCGGCGTCAAAGCGGCAGTTGGCCCAGTAGTCACTGAACGTCAGCTCTGTGGAGCCGTCCTCCAGCCTGCGGACCTGCTCTGGAAATCTCTGACAGAACTCCTCATAGGGCATCCGGCTGAAATAGACGTGAGGGCCGAACCTGGTCAAATCCACCTCATAGAGCTCCCGCTCCTTGTCCAGCCAGCAGGCCCCCTGCTCCGGGGGAAATCCGACCCAGTCGATGACCCGCAGAAGCCGGTTGTTTCCATTGAGGATTATCGAGCCCCCCAGCAGCTCGCAGGCGTTTACCGCCCGCCGCTCCAGCTGCTCCAGCAGAGCCTCCGCCCGTCCCGGCTCCTTCAAGTAGTGCTTCAGCGCCGCCTTGGGATTGACGCGGGGGGTTGGCGGGAAGCACCACTCGTGGGAGTGGTCAGGGCAGTGAAAGAGCGGGACCTCCTGGGTGATATACAAGGGCAGCTCCGCTCCAGGCAGGGGAGACTCCAGATAGTTGAAGGCCATGATGCAATCGAACCGGCGGGTCTCCTGCCTGCAAATGGGGCAGATCCCGGACTCTCCATAGATTCGGGCGGTCAGCTTGTACACGCTGGGGGTCTCGTGGATTCCCGGCAGCGTGCGGACATGGTACAGGTAGGACCCCGCCCCCAGGTAGTCGGTAAAACTCTCCAGGCTGACCTCCTCAGGCACCGGCCTGGGCGGATTCTGCCTGTCCTGAAAGGCCTTGATATATTTGGGCGGAAATTTGAAGCCCTCGAACTCCAGCAGTCTGGCGGCCTCCTCCAGATACCAGGCCCAGAACTTCATCTCCCGCACCGCCCTCTTGCCCGGGTCGCCGTCGGAGTTGGCGTCCCGCCAGGCCAGGGCGGCGTTTTTGGCCGCGTCCCAGTCGTAGGGGTCCAGGTCATCATCGGCGGCGTCCGCATAGCGGGGCTCCAGCAGGGATTCGTCGTGGAGTGCAGTTACCAAGGCGTCCCAGGCCGCTAGGGCGGCGGCGGGGGCGGAGTCGTTGGGCTCATCGTCCACAATGGACATAAAGCCGTCAATCACGCCGCTCTCCCTGTCCAGCGCCTCGGCGGTGATTTTGCCGTCCAGATAGGCCCGGACCTGCCGGATCAGCCTCTGGGGCCGCTTGTCCTCCCCGGCGTAGGCGGCCCAGATCCGGCTCACCTTTTTGGCGCAGGCCAGGGCCAGCTCCGCCCGCTTTTTCAGCGCCGGCGTGAGGGAGCAGGGGACCGGGTCGTCCTCCGGACGCTCCTCATAGGGGCCCATGGCCTCCCACAGCCTCCGGCGGGCGGGGAAGCTGAGCGTTCCGGTTTCGGCAAGCTCTTTGACCGCTTGTTCCAGCACTTCCATCATAGTTCCTCCTCTCACCGCAGCTCCGTGTCCCCCCGTTCCCCCACAGGGACGGACATGATGCGGCACTTGATGCCCCTGCTCCGCAGCTTTGCGCACAGCTCCAGGGCTTCCGCCCGGGTCAGCCCCGAGAACGGCCCCGGCTCCCCCTGCCGGAGGCCGTTCTCGCGGTAACGCGCAAGAGCCTCCTTCGCCTGGACCTGGGATAGGTGAAACTCCTCCATCAAAAAGCGGGCCACAGTGACGGAGTACGTCATATCTACCTCTAGGTGAAATCGGGACTGGACCACCACCCGCTCCAGCTTCCCGGTCCCATCCAGCCAGCAGCGGGCCCAGTGGCGTTCCATGGTGAGCTGGATACTCCCGTCCTCCAACACCTCTGTCTGGCTTGGATAGGCCTCCCGGAACTCAGCCAGGGTCAGGCCGGAGAAATAGACATGGGGGCCGAACCGGCTCAGGTCGATTTCAAGCCGCTCCTCGGTCAGCCCGGTGAGGTAGGAGGTGCGGCCCAGCCGGCCCATATCCAGGGGCACCTGCTTCGCCTCCGGGTCCAGCCAGCGTAGCCCCTGGACCCCGTCGGGGATCAGTATGTTGTGGTGGTGTTCTGTGGCCCCGTTCAGGGACAAATATCCCCCTCCGATGTCCAGCACATTGGCGGCCCGCCGTTCCAGTTCCTCCTGAAAGGCCTGGAGACGGCCCGGTCCCGCCAGATACCGCTTGAGGGCCGCCTTGGCGTTGACCTGGGCTGTTCTGGGGGTAAAGGAGCTGTCCGGACAGTTGGGGCACTGGTACATAGGGAGGGTATGGAGCAGACGGATGGAGATCCCGGTCCCCGGCAGATCCGCCTCCAGGATGTTGACGCCGTAGAAAAATTTCAGCAGGGTGGAGGTGGTCCTGCACCTGGGGCAGACGGCCTCTCTGTCCGGACAGAGGGTATGGATATCATAGGTGGGCAGCTTTTCGGCAAACTGGTTGATTCCGCCCCGGGAGACGGTGTTATGGCATTGGTAGAGTCCGCAGTCCAGAAAGGCGGTGAAGCTCTCCATGGTGACTTCCTCGGGCACCGGATGGGCCAGCTCCTGCCTGTTCTTAAAGTCCCTGACCGCCTTTTTGGGAAACTTCCAGTCCTCCATCCCAAGCAGCCGGGCGGTCTGCTCCAGATACCAGGCCCAGAACTTCAACTCAGCCACCTTCTGCTCCCCGGGGCTGGCATCCTCGTCCTGGTGGGCCCAGGCCAGAGAGGCGCACCAGGCGGCGTCCCAGTCGTAGGCGTCCAAATCAGTGTCGCCGGCATCGGCATAGTCGGGGGCCAGGAGAAATTCATCGTAAAGGACCACTGCGGTCGCCCGTTCAGCGGCGATGGCGGCCAGAGGGGCAAAGCTGTACCGCTCACCCTCCAGCTCGTTCATGTAGTCCGACTGATGCCACAGCTGTTCCAGCTGGTCCGCAGGCAGCTTGCCGCTGAGGTAGGCGTTTGCCTGCTTCACCAGCGTCTGGGGTTTTTTGTCCTCCGGATCGTAGGCCGCCCAGATCCTGCCCACCTTTTTGGCGCAGGCCAGCGCCAGCTGCGCCCGCTTTTGCAGAGGCTGGGTGAGAGGACAGGGGCTGTCCTCCTCTTGCTCCTCCCAGGGCCCCAGCGCCAGCCACAGCTTCCGCCGGGTGGGGAAGGAGAGCTCACCGGATTCCGCGGCCTCCTGGACCGCTCTCTCAAACACTTCCATTCACAGCACCTCCTATGCAGAACGGGGGCCGAAAGGCCCCCGCTTGTCTTAATCCTGATCCCAGTTGTGGTAGACGTTCTGCACGTCGTCGTTCTCCTCCAGCAGGTCGATGAGCTTTTCCATGTTCTTGATATCGCCCTCATCGGTGAGCTTGACATAGTTCTGGGGCACCATCTGCACTCCGGCCTCCAGGAAGGTGTAGCCCTTGGCCTCCAGCGCTTCGGTGACGGCGGCGAAGGCGTCGGGGTTGGTGTAGACCTCAAAGACCTCGCCGTCCGCCTGCATATCGTCCGCCCCGGCGTCCAGGGCGTCCATCATCACGGTGTCCTCGTCCAGGTCCTCAGACTCAATGACGATAACGCCCTTGCGGTCGAAGGACCAGGACACGCAGCCGGTGGCCCCCAGGCCCTTGCCGTACTTGTCCAGCAGGTGGCGCACCTCGGGCGCGGTGCGGTTGCGGTTGTCGGTGAGGGCCTCCACGATGACGGCCACGCCGTTGGGGCCGTAGCCCTCGTAGACCACGTTCTCGAAGCTGTCGGTGTTGCCCGAGCCCAGGGCCTTGTCAATGGTGCGCTTGATGTTGTCGTTGGGCATATTGGCCGCCTTGGCCTTGGCGATGACGGTGGCCAGGCGGGAGTTGTTGGCCGGGTCGCCGCTGCCGCCGGTCTTCACCGCCACGATCATCTCGCGGGCGATCTTGGTAAAGATCTGGGAGCGTTTGGCGTCCGCCGCCCCCTTGGTCTTTTGTATATTGTGCCACTTGGAATGTCCGGACATGAATATCTTCCCCTCTTTGTGTAATAAGCGGTGGTATTATACCACTGTTTGGGCCGGTTTGCAAGACCTGAGCGGTGTTTTTTCAGCCCAGTGCCGCCACTGCCGCCTCGATGGCCGCCTCCTCCGCCTGCATGGCGCGGAGGGTCATATCCAGTAGCTTGTCCAGCTCCCAGCCCAGCAGCTGGGCCCCGTTGGCGATCACATCCCGGGAACAGCCGGCGGCAAATTTTTTGTCCTTGAACTTCTTTTTCAGCGATTTCAGCTCCATATCCGCCACGCTCTTGGAGGGGCGCATGAGGGCGGCCGCGCCGATGAGGCCGGTGAGCTCGTCGCTGGCGTAGAGGACCTTCTCCATCTCGTGCTCCGGCTTGATATCAACCCGCAGGCCCCAGCCGTGGCTGGCGGTGGCGCGGATGATCGACTCCTCCACACCGGCGGCGCGCATCAGCTCCTGGGACTTCTCGCAGTGTTCCTCGGGCCACATCTCGAAGTCCAGGTCGTGGAGCAGGCCCACGATGGACCAAAAATCCGTCTCACCGGCAAAGCCCAGCTCCCGGGCATACCAGCCCATCACGTGCTCCACCGTGATAGCGTGGCGCAGGTGGAAGGGCTCCTTGTTATATTGGGTCAGCAGGTCCCAGGCCTGCTCGCGGTTCATGGACATAGAACATTCCTCCTGATGATAAAAGTTAAGAGGACGGCGGCGGCCGTCCTCTCTATTATGTGGGAAAAGGGAAACGTTTGTCAATAGGCCACCACAATCCCGCCGTCGTAGGCGTACACGGTGGTGACGCCGCCGGCCTCGGTGATAATAATGTGGGCGAATTTACACTTGGCCTCCACCATGGCCTTCACCTGAAAGGCCCGTTCCAGGCAGTTGCAGTGGCAGATGGCCAGGGTGCGGCCCACGTGGGCGGGGTCGGAGGCCATTTTATCCACCATCTTGGTCAGGGCCTGTTTGATGGTCAGGGCCTGGCCCAGCTTGCAGATCTCTCCCTCCGGAGTTGCCCCCATGAAGAGTTTGATCTTCAGCGCACCGGTCACCACGGCCTGGAGCTTGGTCAGCCGGCCGTTTTTCCGCAGGTTCTCCAGAGATTCCAGCACAAACAGGGTCTGCATATGATAGATGAACTGCTCCACCTCGGTGACAACCCGCTTGAAGGGCATCCCGGTGGAGGCCAGACGCTGGATGACCATGGCCACCAGCAGCTCGCCGGAGGCGGCGGAACAGGAGTTGAACACATGAACATTGATCTCTGGATTCTCCTCCTCCAGCAGCAGGCGGGCCTGCTCGGCGCTGTTGTGGGAGCCGCTGAGCAGGGCGGTGAGGGTGACCACATACACGTCGTCTGCCCCCTGATAGGCGTCCAGATAGGCCTGGGGAGCGGGACAGGCGGTGGAGGGAGCGTCCTCGCTCTGGCGCATGGACCACAGCAGATCGGCCTGGTCGAAGGTCTCGTCATCCACAAAGGTACTGCCGTTGGAGCGGATGGTGAGAGGGACCTTGACAAAGGTGGGGTCCTTCAGCATGGCGGGGGTCAGGTCGCAGCAGCTGTCCACTACAATTTTAAAACTCATGTATTTCATCTCCAGATGTGGTTTTTTAAATTAGATTCTGCCAATAAGTTTACCACACATTTGCACGCGTGTAAAGAAAAATAAGAGAAAATATCTTACTGCCTGGGCCGAGGGGGCAATTCCCCATAATTTTCCTGAAACACTTATCCTTTTCCAGTGTTCGGTCGATATCTAAAATATATGTTTTAAGTGGGCTACCTCAAGCGAGGAGAGGGACAGGAGGGGCGTGTTGTGAGCGTATCCGGCGTAAGCGCAGGGGGATATTGGCAGAATCCGGCGGCCTCCGGACGGGGGACGGCGGAGGTGGACGGCGAGGCGCTGGCTGCTGCTCTGCGGGAGCGGCGGGAGAGCCAGCCCAGCCTGCCCGAGATGATGAAGGAGGTTCAGCAGCGGGCTGACGAGCGGGAGCGGATGCTCAAGAAGACGAAAAATCCCTCCCGGTACGGCGACGCTCCCATGATGGCCTACTCCAAGCTGGCCCGGGCCAGGACTGCGGGGGAGGTGGACGCCGCCTCCGGCTATGCCCGACGGCAGATTGCGCGGCTGCGGGCGGCCAAGGGCAGCGACAGCGAGAACGCCGACCGGATCCAGGCGGCCATCAATCAGCTGCAAAAGGCGGTGAACCGGGCGGGGCGAAAGAAGCGGGAGCTGAGCCAAGAAAAGACCGCCGCCGCCCGCCAGGCCAGGCTGGAGAAGGAGGAGCGCATCCGAGAGGCCAAGCGCCAGCGCCAAGAGCTGCGCCGCCGCCAGGCCCAGCGGGTCATTCGGGAGGCGGGTTATCTGCGGGAGGCGGAGATTGACAACCGCCAGCAGAGCCAGCTGGCCGCCAGCAAGCTGGAGCTGCGCAATCAGATGCAGCAGCTGTCCGCCGCAGTCCAGCCTACTCTGGAGGCTGCCATCCAGGGCTACGCCGCCACGGAGGCTGCGGTGTCGGAGGCGGCGTCCACGCCGGAGGTCAGCGTGGAGGCTTGAGATGATGAAAAGGAGACAAATCGGGGGATTTGTCTCCTTTTTTGTTTGGATTGGCAGTTTTGCGGGGAAAGGGAACGGGTTTTATTTTTCCACACCCTTAGACACGTTGACAATGAAGTCCTGCACATTGGTAACGATGGTGCGCACCGACAGACTGCCCCGGTCCCGCAGCTTGTTGACGGCGAACTCGGAGATATCCACTGAGTAGAAGTATACCGGTCGGACCACTCCGTCCACGACCCGGTAGGAGGGGGTCATGTTGCCGGTGGCCACGGTGTGGAGGGTGGAGGCCATACAGATGACGGTGGTGGCCTGGCTGACCTGTGCCCGCATGGCGTCCTGCCCCTCGTACACGCTGGCGTACACCTCGGGCAGAGGACCGTCGTCCCGGACAGAGCCCACCAGCACATAGGGGACCTGGTGCTTCACACACTCGTAGATGATGCCGTCCTTCACCGCGCCGCTGTCGATGAAGGCGCTGGTGGAGCCCTGAGCGCGGACGGCATTGATGGTGTCGATGTGGTTGTAGTGGCCGTTGGGCTGGCTGCGCTGGGTGTAGATATCTTGGCCCAAGGCGGTACGCAGATAGCCCGCCTCCAGGTCGTGGGTGGCCAGGGCGTTGCCGGCCAGCAGGGCGTGGACGTAGCCCCGCCGTACCAGGGAGGCGAAGGCGTCCCGGGCATCGGCGTCGAAAGCGCAGGCGGGACCCAGTACCCAGACGATGTGGCCATGCTCCCGCTCGTAGCGCAGCAGCTCGTAGATGGAGTCGTAGTCCATGGAGTAGGCGGTCTCTCGGGAGCGGCCCTGGCGGAAGGCGAAGGTCTCCCGATCGCCGCCGTCCCCCTCCTGGAACCCGGAGGCGTGGACATAGATGCCCTGGGAGCCGTCCTCCGTGCGGCCCAGCACCACCTGGTCTCCCGCCTTCAGGTTGCGGAACTCCACCACGGCGATTTTCCCGCCGCGAAGAACGGCCACGCAGTCCATGCGGCTCTCCTCCGCCAGCAGCCACTGGCCGTCGATTTTAAAGTACTCGGGAAAGATGCTGGTGGCGTGGTAGCCCTGGGGGGCCACGCCGTCCTGGGGGGCGGGGGCCAGGCTGGCGTTGGGGGCGGACTGGAGCGGAGGGGCGTCAAACTGGGGCGGGTAATATGCGGGGAGAACGAAGGGCATAAGAGGACCTCCCATCCATCAAAAGTTTGTTGTCTTAATTATAGCATATCCGGGGGACAAAGGCAACGATAGAAAGATGTGAGATTATTTTTGGGAAGACTGTAACAAAAGGGTGGCCCGAAGAACTAATATACAGAACAGGGAGGTGAGCGCCGTGGCCCGCAGAGGAGAGGACCTCTATGAAACCCACGCCCGGCAGATATACCGCTATTTTATGAGAAGGGATTAAAAAAGAGCGCTGATGGCGCTCTTTTTATGGTTTCTCCGGCATAGAGGAGGGGTCATCCACGACCCGGCTTCCAGTCAGGTCCACCCGGCTGTAGTAGATCAGGGTGAGGACGCTGCACACCAGCCAGCCCAGGGGGTAGCCGGCGGCCACGGGCAGGGGGGTGTTGGTGATGAAGTTGGTGAGGATATAGAGATAAATCTGCCGGAACAGGACGAAGGAGAACAGCATGATATAGGTGGGAGGCTGGCTGATCCCCGCGCCCCGGAGGGAGCCGGCGTAGATCTGGTTGATGCACACCAGCACATAGCAGGGGCACAGCAGCCGCAGGAACATGACGCCGAACTCCACCACCTCCGGCTTGTCGTTGAAGAAGGCCACCAGCCAGGGGGCGGAGGGGACCACAATGGCGGCCAGGCCCAGGGCGATGCCCCAGGACAGGAACAGGGCGTATCGGGTCCCCTTCTTGGCCCGCTCCACCTGGCCGGTGCCCAGGTTCTGGCCCACAAAGGTGGTGGCGGACAGGGCCAGGGACTGGACAGGCAGCAGAAGGAACTGGTCGATTTTGGTGCAGGAGGTCCAGCCCGACATACAGTCCAGGCCAAAGACGTTGATGTAGGACTGGACGAACACGTTGGAGAAGGAGGTAATGGCCATCTGGAGGGCGGAGGGGATGCCGATGCGGACGATCTGCCCCAGGATGTGCAGGGAGAGGCGCAGGTCCCGCAGCCGCAGGCGGATACAGGCCTCACTGCGGGAGAGGACAAGGAGGATAAGCACCGCCGAAATGGCCTGGGCCAGAATGGTGGCGTAGGCGACCCCCTCCACGCCCATGCCCAGGCCGATGACGAAGGACAGGTCCAGGACGATGTTCAGCAGGGTTGAGATAACCAGGAAGTAGAAGGGCCGGTTGGAGTCCCCCACCGCCCGGAGAATGCCGGAGCCCATGTTGTACAGCATCAGCCCCAGCACACCGGCGAAGTAGATGGTCAGGTAGGTGGTGGCCTCGGGCACGGCCTGGAGGTCGGTTTTCATCAGCCGGAGCATGGTGGGAATAACTAGGATGCCCGCCCCGGTGGTGACGACGCCCAGGATCAGGGTCATCACCAGAGAGGTGTGGACGGTCTCGTGTACCTTGTCAAACTTTTTACCCCCATAGTACTGGGAAATGACCACTCCGGCGCCGCTGGAGAGCCCCAGGAAGAAGCCGATCAGCATGTTGATAATGGGGGTTACGGTGCCCACGGCGGAGTAGGCCGCGTTGCTGACGTACTTGCCCACAACCCACAGGTCCACGGTGTTGTACAGCTGCTGAAACAGGTTGCCCAGCAGCAGGGGGACGGCGAAACGGACCAGATGGCCGATCACGTTGCCTTGGGTCATATCTACAGAATGTCCTGCCCTCTTTGTCAGTGCGGACAAGATGATCTACCTCCTAACATGGTGATTCCCTTGATGTACAGAAGTTCCCGCTCAGGCCCCGTAGTCCAGCCCGGACAGATACCGGCGGGCCAGGTCGAAGGCGTGGCTGGCGGTCTGGGTGCGCAGCCGCTCCCGCATGGGGCGGTTGCCCAGGTGGAGGGGGCGCACGTGGGTCCCCTGGGGGGTTGCGATGGCCACGAACATGGTGCCTACCTCGTTGCACCGGTCGTCCCGGTCGGGACCCGCCACACCGGTGGAGGACAGGGCGACGTCGCAGCTCAGAACCCTTCTGGCCCCCTCGGCCATAGCGGCGGCCACCTCTTTGGAGACCGCGCCGAACCGGTCCAGTGTTTCCTGGGGGACCCCCAGAAGGCCGGCCTTGATCTCGTTGGTGTAGGACACAATCCCTCCCTTGAAGACCTGGGAGGCGCCGGGGACGTCGGTGAGCCGCTTGGCGATGAGTCCGCCAGTGCAGCTCTCGGCGCAGCCCAGGGTGAGGCCCTTCGCCTTCAGGCCCTCCAGCACCACGTACTCCAGGCAGGGCACATCGACTCCGTAGACCTTGTCGCCGAAAAGCTGCTTTATCTGCTCCACTGTGGGCTTGAGCAGGGCCTGAGCCTCCTCGTCAGTGGGGGCCTTGGCGGTGACCCGCAGCTCACACTCCCCCTCCTTGGCGTAGGGGGCCAGGGTGGGATTGGTCATGGCGTTCATCTGATCCCGCAGCTGGGCCTCCATGGAAGACTCGCCAATGCCAAACAATTTAATAGTATGGGAGGCGATGACCCCCTCGGACAGAGAGAGGAGGTAGGGCGTGGCCCGGTAGTGGAACATGGGGCGGCACTCGCTGGGGGGACCAGGAAGCATAATCACGTGGACCCCCTCTGCCTCAAAGGCGCAGCCCGGGGCGGTGCCCCAGTCGTTCTCCAGGATGGTACACCCTTCGGGGAGCATAGCCTGCTGGAGATTGTTGTCCGTCATAGGGCGGCCAATGCGCTGGAAATAGGAGCGGATGCGCTGGGCCGACCCCTCGTCAAAGACCAGCTCCTTGCCGAAGGCCTCGGCCAGCACATTTTTTGTCAGGTCGTCGCAGGTGGGCCCCAGGCCGCCGGTGGTGATGATAATGTCCGCCCGCTGCTTGGCCAGGGCCACCGCCTCCCGGGCGCGCTGGGGATTGTCCCCCACCACGGTGTGCCAGAAGACATTCAGACCCAGCTCGCTCAGCCCCTGGGAGAGCATCTGGGCGTCGGTGTTGGCGATGTTGCCCAGCAGCAGCTCGGTACCCACAGACAGGATTTCAACTGTATGAGACATAATAAAAACCCCCTGTTCAATCAAAAAGACGTTTATAAAACATATTATAGCACGCCTGCCAAGGAAGTGGTAGCGGTTTCCTGAAAAAGGCAGGAATTTTTGTATAAAATTTCTGCGCAGAGGAAAAAACAGGGGAAGCGGGGAGGGAACGGACGAATTTTTACTGCAAAATGAGCTGAAATTGCTTCGGCACTTTGCCGAAAAAGGACGGAGAAAATGCTGATAAATCTAAAAAAGACACAAGGAATAAGAAATAGCACTGAGATTTCAAGACTTTTGTGAAGTTTTTGCATGATTTCGACCATTTTACAGTTGAAATTTTTTCCGGATTGGACTACAATGGGAACCGCAAGAGCAAGGAGGGGCCCATGTGCTGAACATTGTACTGGTCGAACCGGAGATCCCCCAGAATACCGGAAATATTGCCCGCACCTGTGCCGCGACCCGCAGCCGGCTCCATCTGGTCAAGCCTCTGGGCTTTGATATCAGCGAGCGTGCGGTGCGCCGGGCAGGGCTGGACTACTGGCATATGGTAGACCTGCACGTCTATGACAGCCTGGACCACTTCTTTGCGGTCAATCCTGAACCGGACCTGTGGCTGGCGACCACGAAAGCCCCCCAGGACTACACCGGGGCCCACTTCAGGGACGGATGCTGGCTGATGTTCGGCAAGGAGACCGCCGGACTGCCTGAGGAACTGCGGCGGCGCTGGTACGACCGGTGTGTGCGCATCCCCATGCGGCCCGACGCCCGAAGTCTGAACCTGGCCAACTCGGTGGCGATCCTCGCTTACGAGGCCCTGCGGCAGCAGGGTTTCCCGGAGCTGTCCGGGGCGGGGGAGATGGCCCAAGAGCGGTAAAGCCTGTTTTGTCACCTTTACGAAAAGAAAGGAGTCAATAGTATGAACTACAACAAGAAGACAGTCAAGGATGTGGATGTCAAGGGCAAGAAGGTGCTGCTGCGCTGCGACTTTAACGTGCCCATGGCGAAGGACGGCAGCGGCGTCATCACCGATGACAAGCGCATCCGGGCTGCCCTGCCCACCATCCAGTATCTGCTGGACCAGGGTGCAGCGGTGATTGCCTGCTCCCACATGGGCAAGCCGGTGGCCACCTTTGAGTCCTACAAGAAGAAGCAGCTGGAGAAGGGTAAGGATGAGGCCTCCATCACCGAGGAGAAGTGGAAGAAGTCTCTGGCCGAGCTTCGCATGGAGCCTGTAGCCGCCCGCCTGAGCGAGCTGCTGGGCAAGAATGTGATTCTGGCCGGCGACGTGGTGGGCCCCGACGCCCAGGCCAAGGCTGCCGCGCTGAAGGCCGGCGAGATCATGCTCCTCCAGAATACCCGCTTTGAGAAGGGGGAGACCAAAAACGACCCCGAGCTGGTCAAGAAGATGGCCGCGCTGGCTGGAGCCGACGGCGTCTATGTATCCGATGCCTTCGGCGCCGTCCACCGCGCCCATGCTTCCACCGCCGGAGTGGCGGCCCACCTGCCCGCCGTCAGCGGCTTCCTGATTCAGAAGGAGCTGGACTTTATCGGCGGCGCGCTGGCCAACCCCAAGCGGCCTCTGGTAGCCATTCTGGGCGGCTCCAAGGTGAGCTCCAAGATTGGCGTTATCAACAATCTGCTGGAGATTGCCGACACCATTATTATTGGCGGCGGCATGGCCTACACCTTCTCCGCCGCCCAAGGGGGCAAGGTGGGCGACAGCCTGCTGGAGGAGGACTGGAAGTCCTACTCTCTGGAGATGATTCAGAAAGCCAAGGACAAGGGCGTCAAGCTGTTGCTGCCTGTGGACACCGTGATTGCCGACAAGTTTGCACCCGACGCCGACAGCAAGGTGGTCAAGGCCGGTGAGATCCCCGATGGCTGGCAGGGCCTGGATATCGGCCCCGAGACGGTGAAGCTGTACTGCGACGCCGTGGCCGACGCAGGCACCGTCATCTGGAACGGCCCCATGGGCGTGTTTGAGTTTGAGAAATTTGCCGCAGGCACCAAGGCTGTGGCCGAGGCCCTCAGCAAGACGGACGCCATTACCATCATCGGCGGCGGAGACAGCGCAGCGGCGGTGCAGCAGCTGGGCTACGCCGACAAGATGACCCACATCTCCACTGGCGGCGGTGCATCCCTTGAATTTATGGAGGGCAAGGAACTGCCCGGCGTGGCTTGTCTGCTGGACAAATAAAAACTTGGGGTTCACCCCCATTTGCAAATAAATTGGAAAAAACAAATTAGGAGTGATTAACCATGAATCGCCGCTACCGCAAGACCATCATCGCCGGCAACTGGAAGATGAACAACACCCTTTCCCAGACCAAGGCCTTTGCTGAGGAGATCAAGCCCATCATGCCCAAGGGCAAGTGGTGCAATGTGGTGCTGTGTGTCCCCGCCACCAATATCCAGGCCGCTGTCCGCCTGTTCAAGGACTGCCACATCGCCATTGGTGCGGAGACCTGCCACGAGCTGGACCACGGCGCCTACACCGGTGAGATCACCGCCGCCATGATTAAGGAGGCGGGGGCCAAGTACGTTATCATCGGCCACTCCGAGCGCCGTCAGTACTACAACGAGACCGACTTCACCGTGAACAAGAAGGTCCACGCCGCTATCGAGGCCGGCCTGGTTCCCATTATCTGCGTGGGTGAGAGCCTGGAGCAGCGGGAGCTGGGCGTGACCATGGAACTCATTGCCTATCAGGTGAAGTGCGCCCTGGCTAATGTGGCCCCCGAGAAGGTGCGCCATATCGTCATTGCCTATGAGCCCCTGTGGGCCATCGGTACCGGCAAGACCGCCACAGCCGAGCAGGCCGGCGAGGTCTGCCAGGCCATCCGCACCGTCATCCGCAAGCAGTACGGCGCCCATGTGGCCCGCTCCGTCACCATCCAGTACGGCGGCTCTATGAACGCCAAGAACGCTCAGGAGCTGTTGGCCCAGCCCGACGTGGATGGCGGCCTGATTGGCGGCGCAGCTCTGAAGCCCGCTGATTTCGTCAAGATCATTGAGGCGGCCAACCAGGAGTAATACTTCCGGAGTAAATTCGGGGCGTGCTGTGGGCGCGCCCCGAAGAAAAACGTCCGGTATAAGAAGGAAAGGTTTTAATGAAAACACCTACTACTTTGATTATTATGGATGGATTTGGCGTGGAGGGGCCCTCTGCGGGTAACGCTGTGGTCAACGCACCCACCCCCAATCTGGACAAGATTTTTTCCCAGTGCCCCGGCAGTAAGCTGTCCGCCTCCGGGCTGGACGTGGGCCTGCCCGACGGACAGATGGGCAACAGCGAGGTGGGCCACACCAATATCGGCGCGGGCCGGGTCGTCTTCCAGGACCTGCCCCACATCAGCCGGGATATCGAGTCCGGGGCCTTTTTTGAGAATCCCGTCTATCTGGAGGCCATGGACAACTGCCGGGAGTGGGGCTCCGCCCTTCACCTGATGGGCCTGCTGTCCGACGGCGGCGTCCACAGCCACATCACTCACCTCTTTGCCCTGCTGAAAATGGCCCAGGACCAGGGCCTGAAGAAGGTCTATGTCCACTGCTTCCTGGATGGTCGCGATGTGCCTCCCTCCTCCGGCAAGGGATATGTGGAACAGCTCCAGGCCAAGATGCAGCAGCTGGGCATTGGCCAGATTGCCACCGTGATGGGCCGGTACTATGCCATGGACCGGGACAAACGCTGGGATCGGGTTCAGAAGGCCTATGACGCCATTGTCTGCGGTCAGGCTCCCTTTGTGGCCGACGGCGCGGACGCGGTGCAGGCCTCCTATGACGCCGGGGTCACCGACGAGTTCATGGTCCCCGTGGTGTGTACCAAAGACGCCCAGATTCGGGATAACGACTCGGTGATTTTCTTCAACTTCCGCCCCGACCGGGCCCGGGAGATTACCCGCTGCCTAGTGGACGAGGATTTCAACGACGTAGAGCGGAAGACCGGCTTTATTCCTGTGGATTTCGTGTGTACCACCGAGTACGACGCCACCATGCCCAACGTCTCGGTGGCCTATCCCCGGCAGAAGCTGGACAACATCTTTGGTGAATACATCTCCAACCTGGGCCTGACTCAGCTGCGTATTGCCGAAACAGAGAAGTACGCCCATGTGACCTTCTTTTTCAACGGCGGCGTGGAGCAGGTGTTCCCTGGGGAGGACCGGTGTTTGATTAAGTCACCCTCGGTGGCCACTTACGACCTCCAGCCCGAGATGTCCGCCTACGAGGTCACCGAGGAGGCGGTGAAGCGCATTCTCAGCGGGACCTATGACGTTATTGTCCTCAACTTTGCCAACTGCGACATGGTGGGTCACACCGGCGTGTACCAGGCCGCCTGTAAGGCGGTGTCCACCGTGGACGAGTGCGTGGGCAAGGTGGTGGAGGCCACCTCCAAAATGGGGGGCGTGTCTCTGATCACCGCCGACCACGGCAACGCGGAGCGGATGATTGATACTGATGGCTCCCCCTTTACCGCCCACACCACCAACCTGGTGCCTTTCTACATTGTGGGCGCCAACGTGAAGCTGCGGGACGGCCGCCTGTGTGATATTGCGCCCACCATGCTGGACCTGATGGGCTTGGCGAAGCCCACAGAGATGGACGGGGAGACCCTGATTGCCCAGTAAAATTATTGACCCGGCGGGGGATCCCGCTTTCCAACGATAATCCCATCACAATTTGAAAGGAGATCAAATTCCATGAAGCAGATGATCGAAATTGTTGACGTAGTCGGACGTGAGATCCTGGACTCCCGCGGCAACCCCACCGTTGAGGTGGAGGTCTATCTGGAAGACGGCACCATGGGCCGCGCTGCTGTTCCCTCCGGCGCTTCCACCGGCATTTATGAGGCCTGCGAGCTCCGGGACGGCGACAAGAGCCGCTACCTGGGCAAGGGCGTGCTGAAGGCCGTGGAGAGCGTCAACACCGAGATCGCCGAGGCCCTGGTGGGCACCAATGTGCTGGACCAGACCGCCATTGACAAGATGCTTATCGATCTGGACGGCACTGCCAACAAGGACCGCCTGGGGGCCAACGCCATCCTCGGCGCCTCCCTGGCCTGCGCCAAGGCTGCCGCCAACGCTCTGGGCACCTCTCTGTACAACTATATTGGCGGCGTCAACGCCAAGCAGCTGCCCGTTCCCATGATGAACATCCTCAACGGCGGCGCTCATGCCACCAACAACGTGGAGATTCAGGAGTTTATGATTATGCCTGTCTCCGCCCCCTCCTTCCGCGAGGCTCTGCGCCGCTGCGCCGAGGTCTTCCATCAGCTGAAGAAGACCCTGAAGGAGAACGGCACTCCCGCCGCCGGCGTGGGCGACGAGGGCGGCTATGCTCCCAACCTGAAGAAGGATGAGGACGCTCTGAAGGTGATCGTTCAGGCCATTGAGGAGGCCGGCTACAAGCCCGGCGAGGACTTTATGATTGCCATCGACGCCGCCTCCTCCGAGTGGTGGAATGAGGAGGAGAAGTGCTATATCCAGCCCAAGAGCAACAAGAAGCTGACCCAGCAGCAGCTGGTGAATATGTGGAAGAAGTTCGCCGACACCTACCCCATCATTTCCCTGGAGGACGGCATGGCCGAGACCGACTGGGAGGGCTGGGCTATGCTGACCAAGGCCATTGGCGACAAGGTCCAGCTGGTTGGCGACGACCTGTTTGTCACCAATGTGTCCCGTCTGGCTACCGGCATTGAGAAGAAGGTGGGCAACGCCATCCTCATCAAGGTCAACCAGATTGGAACCCTGACCGAGACCCTGGACGCAATCCAGATGGCCAACCGGGCCGGCTACACCGCCATCGTGTCCCACCGCTCCGGCGAGACCGAGGACGCTACCATTGCCGATATCGCTGTGGCGCTCAACGCTGGTCAGATCAAGACCGGCGCTCCCAGCCGCACCGACCGGGTGGCCAAGTACAACCAGCTGCTGCGCATTGAGGAGGAGCTGGGCGAGGTGGCTCAGTATCCCGGCATGAAGGCTTTCTTCAACCTGCGCTAAATCGTTCCGTTACCGTACCAGCGCCGCCCAATCAGGGCGGCGCTGTTTTGTACCTATATCAGGGCGGAGATGGGGGTTTTCCTTCAGGGAAACCCGGCGGCGCAGTGGGGAAAGCGGGCATAGGGACGTGCTGGAGAGGAATAAGGTAGGGCGGAGGTGTTAAAATTATGCTGTCACCCGTAGTTTACCTGATGATGAACGGACTGTTTTTCACCCTTCGCCTGTCCGGGGGAGGGGGGTCTTTCCCGCGGCCGCTGAAGGCTGCGGAGGAGAAGGAGTATCTGGAGCGCTGTGCCCAGGGCGATCTGGAGGCCCGGAATATTCTGGTGGAACATAACCTGCGTCTGGTGGCGCACATTGTAAAAAAGGATGAAAGCAGAAGGAGGAATTTTCCCGGTGAAAAACGACCCCATAAGGGCCGCCGAATTTTAGAAAAATGTCCAAGTGCAGTACCTCTCTGGTGCTGCCTTTTTTGACCACAATTTTGTCTAAAATTGTGGTGACTAGAGGGGAACTGACGCCGTTTTGAAAAGTCAGCTCCGCATTCAGAGCGGCCCGTATCTCCTCCGTCTGCGCCTGGGTCCGCTGTTTTTTCTCAGCCTCCCTCTGGAGCGCCGTCCGCTTCTCCTCCAGGGCTCTGATCTGTCCGTTGAATCCGTCGTTGCGTTGCTTGAACTCCGCCGTAGAGATGATGCCCTCAATGCTCATCTCCAGCAGGCGGTCTTTTTTTGCCTGGATGGCGGACAGGTCCTTCTCTATATGGTGCAGGTCCTGAGTGTAGTCGTGTTCGTCGGGGACGGCCTGGAGGAGGGTCATCACTGCGTCGATGATAGCCTGTTTGTCCTGGGCCAGCCGGTCAAAAATCCGGGCCATCACCTGATCCAGCTCTGTGGTGTAGAGCTGGGGGGCGGAACAGGCCGCTCGGCCCCGGTCTCGATACACCCGGCACTGCCAAACCTCCTTGTTCCCACTGGCGCTTTTCAGCAGCTGCCGGTGGAAGCTGGCGCCGTGTTCCCCGCAGATGATTTTGCCGCTGTAGGGGTAACGGTTGTGGAACTCCGCCCCGCTCTGGTGCTGTTTCATCTGCCGGCTGCGCCGCTTGTAGAGGGCGTTGGCACGGTCCCACAGCTCCTCGGAGACAATGGCCGGGACGGACGGGTCGGGGTACATGACCCACTCCCGCTCGTCCAGGAAAATTTTCCGCTTGCTGCGGTAGTCCACCGTCTGAGACTTGTTGGCGCAGTACCAGCCCTTGTACTTGGGATTGCAGAGGATGTGCCGGATGGTGAGGACGTTGAAGGCGTTGCCCTTCCGGCTGGTGAAGCCCTCGTCCAGCAGGGTCTGGGAGATGCGGCGGATGCCCATCTGCCGGTTGGCGTAGAGGTCGAAGATCCGCCGCACCACCTGGGCCTCTCCCTCATTGATGGTCAGCACGCAGTCCTTCTTGTCATAGCCCCACAGCTTGTCGTTGCCCAGCACGTGGCCGTTTTTGATGGCCTGGCGGAAGCCGAACTTTAGCCGCTCGGACAGCTTGCGCACCTCGTCCTGGGCAACCCCGGCCATGACCACCAGGCGAAACTCGCTGTCGCTGTCCAGGGTGTTGATGTTGTCGTTCTGGAACAGGACCCCCACGTCATGCTCCAGCAGCTCCTGGGTGTACTGGATGCTGTCCAGGGTGGAACGGGAAAAGCGGGAGATCTCCTTGGTGATGATGAAATCAAACCGCCCCGCTTTGGCGTCCCTTATCATCTGTAGGAAGCTCTCCCGCCGTTTGGTGCTGGTGCCGCTGATGCCTTCGTCAATGTAGCCCGGCACAAGGGTCCAGCTGGGCTGACTCTGAATTAGCTCAGTGTAGTACTGTATTTGATTGTCCAGGCTGTTGAGCTGTTCATCTTTGTCAGTGGAAACTCTGGCGTAGAAGGTCACCCGCAGAGGCAGGTCGAAGATTGTTTTGCCGCTGCGCAGTTCGCTGCGGAGTTTCAGGATATTCACCCTTCTGCCTCCTCTGTCAGGCACACGGGATACCGGAATAGCTCAGGAAGGTCTGCGGAATGTACCAGATCAACGGCCCTGGAACAGGTAGAGTTTGATATGAGACCGAGGGTACGGATATGGTTCAGCAGGACGCTGACCAGTTCTCGCTGTGCGCGTTCCAATTTACATCACCTCGGTTTATAAATATGTGTCCTACTGCAAAAAATACCAGACGGATGAAATCCGTCTGGCATTTCCGCGCCGGGGTGTGGCAGCCGCGGGTTAAGGGATTATAACCTCTTTCAGCTGCCGGTTCTCCTTCTCCACGTCCATCCGCATCAGCAGAAGGACAATCAGAAGGTTGATGACCATGGGAATCCACAGGTACATGACATGGAGCATATTCAGGCAGCTGGTGCTCTGGACTGCGGCGAGGCCGTCGTAGCCGCTCCACTCCAGCAGCCAGCCGCATATTGCGGTGCCCAGTCCGCCGCCGATTTTCACGCCCAGGGAGGTGCAGGAGTACATGGTGCCGTCAACCCGTTTCCCCTTTGTTAAGAAGGTGTATTCGGAGCAGGCGGCGATTAGAGCATTCAGGTCGCCCTGGAGAGGGCTCATACCGAAGGCCGCCACGCCGGAGAACACCAGCATCAGGGGGACGCTGTGGAGATAGGCCGCCAGGATGACCAGCGCCCGGCCCACCGTGCCAATGATGTAGCCTCCCAGATTCAGCCTGTACATTCCGTGGAACTTTTCCACCAAAACGGGGGTGAGCATCAGGCCAATAATCAGCGGGATATTGATGGCCCAGGAGAAGACGCCCAGCAGGTTCTCGTTCCCCAGCACAAAGGTCATATAGAAAATGCCCATATTCAAGGTGGCGGTGTAGATTTGCATCAGGACATAGGTGACGCAGATGATGATGTAGTAGCGGTTGGCGGCCAGCAGCCGGGCGGCGTCGGCCAAGGAGTACTTCTCCGCCGGGGCCGCCAGGGCGCTGTCCTCTGCCAGCTCCTCCTCGGGCAGCTCCTTCACCGACAGCACGGAGAGGGTGTTGGTCACCAGGCCAATGACGGCGTAGATCACGGCCATCCAACGCCAGCCGGCGGCCCCGCCTCCCAGAGCGGCCACCGCCCCCACGGTGACAGACTGGATCAGCAGACTGGTGCCGAAGGCGAAGACAAAGCGGATGGAGCCCATCTGGACCCGCTCGGAGCTGTTTTTAGTAATCAGAGCGGTGAGGGCGGAGTAGGCGATGTTGTTGGCGGTGTAGAATACTGCGTTGAGCAGGGTGTAGGCGATAAAGAACCAGGCGTATTTGGCAAAATCGCTCATGTCCGCCGGGATGAAGAAGATGGCGGCCAGGGTCACGGCACAGCCCACATAGCCCCAGAGCATCCAGGGCCGGGCCTTGCCCATTTTAGTGCGGGTTTTGTCGATCATAGCGCCGAAGAAGATATCGGTGACCCCGTCGAAGAGCTTGGAAACGGCGATGAGGGTTCCGATGATTCCCGAGCTCAGCCCCACCGTATTGGTGAGGAAAATCATCACAAAGGAGCTGAGCAGGGCGTACACCACATTGCCCGCAATATCCCCGGAGCCATAGCCCACCTTGTTATACCAGCGCAGATATTTTTTCTCAGTCATGCCGTTCCTCTCCTCTCAATTTGGGCTCCTCAACGCCGGGGATCAGCCGGATATGGAAGGAGTACCGCTCCCCGTCCAGGCGGTACTGGGGCAGGAGCCGGGGGCCGCAGCTCTCCGAGCCGATGCCGTTCTGGGCGTAGTCCAGGCAGAGCACCGTATCCCCGCAGGGGATCAGCTCAAAGTTGTGGGCCTTTTGGGTCAGCTCCTCCTGGGTGTAGGGGGAAGCACTGAAGCTGAAGGGGACGCCGCCGGCAGCGGTGAACCGGATTCCGTCCCCCCACACCGACACATAGTCGCAGCCCCAGTGGCTGCCGTTATCCTGGGGGCGGATGTAGTCCTCGTGGAGCTGGGACACCGGGGCGGTGTAGTGTCCGTAGGAGGCCGCCCGGTGCTTGTCCAGGTAGCTCTCCTGGGGGCCGAAGCCGCAGTACTCCGCCTGGTCCATTGTCCCCGGCAGGAAGAGGCGCAGGCCCAGCCGGGGCAGCTGGGGGAACTCGGTATTCCGCTCCACCTCCAGGCGCAGGCCGACCGCCCCGTCGGGGAAGACGGTCCACTCCGTCTGGAGCTCCAGAAAGGGCTGAACGGCGATGGCGGACACCGACATGGTGCTGGAGATGTGGACCGCCCCGTCCTCCAGCCGCCAACGGGTCTGGTAGCAGCGGGTCACGCTCCGGTCGTAGTGGGCGGCCAGCCAATCTAGCTTGATTTTCCGGTCGTTGTCGGTGGGGGCCCGCCAAACGTTGAGCTCCATGGGCCGGGTGAGGCAGCGCTGTCCGCCGAAGTCCAGGCGAGTGAACAGGCCCGTCCGCCTGCTGTAGACGTAGCACAGCCGCTCACTGCGGATGGTGAGGAAGTCCTCCCCCTGAGTTACCTCCAGGGCGGGGGCGGCCCCGTCTCCGGTCTGGAGCAGGGCGGCGGCACGCTGGTTCCGCCCGTCCCGGTTTTCCAGCGGCCACAAATCAAACCCCAGCAGGTGGCCCGCCGGCACCAGCGTCGTCCCGTGTTTGGAGCAGCAGGACAGCTTGAGGAAGCACTTCCCCCTGGGAGGCACAGAGACCGGCAGCAGGATAGTCCCCTCTCCCTGGGGTGGGATATGGCCCAGAAGGCTCTCTGGAATCCGCCCGGAGACCGCCGTTCTGCCGTCGCAGGTCACCTCATAGGTCAGATAGACGGCGTTTTCCAGGGCGGTGAAGTCCAAATAGTTCCGCAGTCTCAACTCCCCCGTGTCCTGCCGGTAGGAGAGAATCCGGACGGGGCGGTACACATTCCAGTACTCCAGCAGTCCGGTATGGGGGACCCGGTCGGGGTAGACCAACCCGTCCAGACAGAAATTGCCGTCGTGAGGGTACTCCCCGTGGTCGCCGCCATAGAAGTACATGGCCCTGCCGTTCTCTGCCTGTCCCTTGTAAATGGCGTGGTCGCACCACTCCCAGACAAAGCCGCCGCACAGGACGGGACTGCGCTCAATGAGCTGAAAATAGTCCTCCAAATCGCCGGGGCCGTTGCCCATGGCGTGGGCGTACTCGCACATGAGGAAGGGCTTGTCCGGATTCCCGGCCAGATAGGCCCGGATCTGGTCCAGGGAGGGGTACATCACGCTGTACAGGTCGATGTTGGAGTAGTCATACTTCTTTTTGGAGCTGCGGTACTGGGCGCTCTCGTAGTGGGTGAGCCGCCGGGGGTCAAACTGCTTAGTCCAGGCCAGAGCGGCCTCGAAGCAGCAGCCATAGGCGCTCTCGTTGCCCATGGACCAGATCAGCACGCAGGGCCGGTTTTTGTCCCGGTGAACACACCGCTCCGTCCGGTCCAGGGTCGCCTCCAGAAAGTCCGGATTGTCGGCGAAGGGGCGGTTCCACCGCTCCACGTGCTCCTCCCACACGTCGTTCTGGCTGCAATACAGCTCAGAGGCCCCGTGGCTCTCGTGGTCCGCCTCATCGATTACATAGAAGCCATATTGGTCGCACAGCTGGTAGAACCCGGGGGAGTTGGGGTAGTGGCTGGTGCGGATGGCGTTGAAGTTGTGCCGCTTCATCAGCTCCAGATCCCGCCTGGCCTGGTCCATGGTGATGGTATAGCCAGTGACCGGGTCGGAGTCGTGGCGGTTGACTCCCCGGAACTTGATGGGAACGCCGTTGAGCAGAACCTGGTTGTCCTGAGTACGGATTTCCCGGAAGCCAACCCGGTCGGTGATGACCTCGTGGGCCGTCTCCAGTACCAGGGTGTAGAGATAGGGGTCCTCCGCGTTCCAGAGGCGGCAGCCCTTGATCTCCAGCTCCAGGCACTGGTGGTACGGCCCCTCCTCCGGGCGCACGGTCCACATCCCTTCTCCCACCGGCCTGCCGTCGCCGTCATAGAGGGCGGTGGTGAGGGGGACCTCCTTCTGAAAAAATCTGACCCGAACCCTTAACCGTCCGCCCTGCGCTTGGAGGTCGGTGGTGACGAAGTAGTCGAAGATTCCCTCCCTGGGGCGCTTGAGCAGGTAGACGTCCCGGAAGATCCCGCTCATGCGGAATTTGTCCTGGTCCTCCAGGTAGCTGCCGTCGCACCACTTCAGCACCAGCACGGCCAGGGTGTTCTGCCCGTTGTGGAGCAGATCAGTCACGTCGAACTCGCTGGTGGAGTGGGAAACCTGGCTGTAGCCCACGTACTGTCCGTTGACCCACAGGTAGAAGCAGGAGTCAACCCCTTCAAAGTTCAGGCAGGCTCTGGGGGCGTCCTCGTCCTTTTGATAGGGGAAGCAGCGAACATAGGCCCCGCAGGGATTGTCCTGAGGGACGTAGGGCGGGTCGGCGGGGAAGGGGTAGCGGATGTTGGTGTACTGGTGCTGGTCGTACCCCTCCATCTGCCAGCAGCTAGGGACGGGAATGGGGGAAAAGCCCTCCAGGGGGTTGTCCGGCTGGTAAAAGGGGGTTTGCAGCTGCTGGACGCTGGGGTACCAGCGAAAGCTCCAGTCCCCGTTCAGCAGCTGGAAGCGGTCGGAGCGCTCCCGGTGTTCCGCCAGGCCGTCCAGACGCCAGGAGGCGGGGATGTAGTAGGCGCGGTTGGGCATTGTGTTTTGGTGGAGGATGTGCAGGTCCTCGTAATATCCGGGTATCATCATAATGTCTCCCTCCTGTTTTGAAAAAGTCAGGACCTCCTCTGATAAATCAAGAATAAACGTCCTTTTTTGAGAATCCTATGGAAGGAATCACCTGATATAGAGAGAAAATCACCCTGCTTGAAATAATGTATTGATTTTCAGGGTCAAAACAGGCATGATAGGCAAAACCGAAGGAAAAACGTCAAATCGTGGGAGGGACCGCCATGTATATCAATTCCGGATATCTGAGAAATTCCAGAGTGGACTTTAAGGACCACACCAGGCCGCTGGTGGTGGGCAGCTGCGGGACCTACCGGCTGTCCGGTCAGCCTGCAATCCTTCCCACTCACCGCCCCCGGGGGCGGGTAGACTATCAGCTGCTGTACGTGGCGGCGGGCAAGGCCCATTTCTTTTTCAACGGGCGGGAGGAGACGGTGGGCGCGGGCAATATTGTGCTGTACTGCCCCATTGAGGAGCAGCGGTATAACTACTATGGGGCCGACTACCCGGAGGTGTTCTGGGTCCATTTCACCGGCTACGATGCCAAAAACATCCTGCGTTACTACCATCTGGTCCCGGAACGGCACATCTACCACACAGGGACCCGGGCGGAATTTCGGTGGATCTTCCAGCGGATGATTTTAGAGCTTCAGCTGTGCAAGCCCCTCTATGAGGAGATGCTGGCCTCCCTCCTCAACGACCTGCTGCTGCTCATCTGCCGCCAGCAGGAGTTGGACCGTCAGCCGGACACCATTCAGGATGAGATGATGGAGGCCATTGCCTATTTCAGTGAGAACTACAACCGGGAGCTCAGCGTCAGCGAGTATGCAAAGAGCCGCCATATCAGCACCAACCACTTTATCCGCAGCATGAAGCAGTATACCGGTATGACACCCAAGCAGTATATCGCCTCTCTGCGGATGGCAAACGCCCAAATGCTGTTGGAGAGCAGCGGCTATACCATCCAGGAGATTGCCGACTTTGTGGGCTATGGAGACGCCCTCTATTTTGGCCGGCTGTTCAAACGGCAGACTGGAATGACTCCCTCCCAGTACCGCAGGCAGTATCTAAGTCAGAATTTGGAGTAAAAAAACTGCCGGCCAGATGTCTCTGACCGGCAGTGCGCCTATTTCAAATGCTTCACGGACGGGGTCTATGGGATAACGTAATATCATCGGTGGCCGGATTGTCAATCAGCGCTCCATCCTCTCTGAAACGGGAACCGTGGCAGGGGCAATCCCAGCTGTGCTCGGCGGCATTGTACCTTAAGGCGCAGCCCATGTGGGGACAGCGGGGAACGGTGGGGGTCAGCAGCCCCAGAGCGGACTCCAGCCCGTTTACCGCCAGCTGGGGGCGGAGCATCGTCCGGGAGGGGGAAAACAGTTCCTCATAGGGATTTTCCCGCTCCAGAATCAGGTCGGTCAAAACCGCCGCCGCCGCCATAGATGAGGTCATTCCCCATTTGTTGAAGCCTGTTGCAACATAGAGTCCAGCCGTCCCTCTGGCGTATGGCCCGATATAGGGGACGCCATCCAGCGTCATGCAGTCCTGGGCAGCCCAGCGGCTCACCATTTGGGCGTTAGGGTAGTGCTTCCGGGCGAACTGCTCCAGCTCCTGCCAGCCGCCGCCCCCCTTGCCCGTCCGGTGACTGCCGCCGCCCAGGAGGAGCAAGCCGTTGTAATTCCGGAAGGACAGCCCCTTTTCGTCCTCGTCCAAATACATACCCTGTACGTCCGGGGCGCTGTTTAGAGCCAGCACATAGGAGCGGTGCTGGTACAGCTTGAGAAAGTAGCCGCCATGCTTGTTGAGAAGAGGGAAGTGGGTTGTGATGATAATTTTGTCCGCCGAGATGGTCCCGCCATGGGTCACCGCCCGGCCCGGGGCCAGCTCCAGGACCTTGGTGTGCTCAAAGATCCGCAGGTCCCGGGAGAGGGCGGCCATCAGCTTCAGGGGGTTGAACTGAGCCTGATGCCTGAATTTTACCGCTCCTTCCACCGGGAAGGGGAGAGGGAGCTGCTCCGCCAGCTCTGCAGAGAAGCCCAGCCGGTTCAGGGCGTCCAGCTCCTGGTGGATCTTCTTCCGGCTCTGGAGGGAGTAGACAAAGGTGTCCTTCTCCTCAAAGTCACATGGGATGTTCCGGCACAGGGCACGGTATTCCTCCAGCGCTCTCTGGTTGGCCTCCAGGTAGAGCCGGGCCCGCTCTATGCCGAATTTCCGAATCAGCTTGTGGTAGATGAGACCGTGCTGAGAGGTGATTTTCGCGGTGGTGTTTTGGGTGACGCCGCCGCCAATGCGGTCCGCCTCTACCAGTGCACAGTCAACACCCGTCTGAGCCAGCCGAAAAGCGCACAAGAGTCCGGCCATACCGCCGCCGATGATGAGCACATCGCTCTTCAGGTCTGACTGGAGGGGGTCAAATTGGGGCAGCTGTGCCGTTTGGCGCCATATGGAGTTCATCCTATCACCTCACTGGGGTTAGGATGGCTGGACTCCCGCAGGATTATACCCGGTCAGCCCCGGTGCTTGGGGGAGAAGAGGAGGCAGTTCCGGGGACAGGCGTCCACGCACTTTCCGCAGCGGATGCACTCCGGGGAGCGGGAGATCTCCTGGGGGGAGAGGGCCACCGGGCAGGCCGACTCACAGGCCATACAGGAGATGCACAGCTCCTTCTCCCAGTGGATCTGCACCAGGCTGAACCGGTTAAACAGGCCGTAGATGGCCCCCAGGGGACACAGGTATTGGCAGAAGGGCCGGTAGACTCGGATGGAGAGCAGCACAATGGCGAGCAAAACCCCCAGCTTCCAGAGGAACAGCCCGCCGGCCTGGCTGCGCAGGGCCTCGTTTGCGCTCAGCAGGGGGATGGCGCCCAGCAGAGTTCCAGAGGGGCAAAGATATTTACAGAAGGCCGGGACCTTTGCAAAGCCTCCCCACAAAAATATGGAGCCGGCCACGACCAGGAGGATCAGCACGGCGTATTTTCCGTATTTCAGGATGTGGTGACAGGGCAGGCGCTTTTTCTTTTTGCAGATAGGCAGCTTGTGCAGCAGGTCCTGCACCAGCCCGAAGGGGCACAGCCAGCCGCAGACAAAGCGCCCCAGCACACTGCCAAACAGGAAGAGAAAGCCCAACGCGGCGAAGGGAATTTGAAACCCCTGCTGATTCAGCAGCGCCTGGAGTGCGCCGATGGGACATGCGGCAATGGCCCCAGGGCAGGAGTAGCAGTTCAGCCCCGGGACGCAGAGGTATTTCAGCCCGCCGCGGTATATTTTCCCATTCAGGAAGCCGTACAGATAGCCGTTTGTCACAATGGTGAACAGCAGCTGTACCGTCAGTCGCAGTTTCTTCATCTCTCACCCAATCCCGATGCACTCCAGGCAGATCATCACCGCCTTTTTCCAAATCACGTCAAACTGACCCTGAAGGGCTCCAAGGGCGAGAAGGAGACCGCCCGTCAGTGCGCCCAGCGCCCAGGCCCACCTGTTACAGCCCTTCCAAAAGTCCATTGATGGTCTCCTCCCATGCCGATTTTTCCAACGCGCCCACCACAGTATCCAGGACCGCTCCGTTTTCGTCTAGGAAGAAGGTGGTGGGCACGGCGCTCACATCCGTCAGCAGGGCATAGTAGATGGACTCGTTCAGCAGCAGGTGTGTGTAATTGGCCCCTGTCTGCTGGACCAGACTCTCCACAAGGTCCTGGTCCGACCCCTCCATCACGTCGCTGACAATGCCGATGATTTGAAACTCCTCCCCGTTGTACTCCGCCGCCAGCTCGCCCAGTCCCGGCATCTCGCTCAGACAGGGATTGCAGTACGTTGCCCACACGTTGATCATGGTGAGCTTTGACTGAGAGAGGATGTCGGAGGACACAGCATTTCCCTCCAGGTCCACGCCCTGGAAGGAGAGGGACTCCGCAGACGCCGCTGAGGAGGAGCCGCCTGCCACTTCCGGGCCGGTTGCTTCCTGTGAGCTCTTAGGGGTGCAGCCGCTTAGCAGTAGGGCTGTCAGGACCAATGGGGCTAGCAGTATGCTATACAACTTGTTCATAAGGATTTCCTCGATTTTCCAAAATTTTTGCCTGCAGTAAAGGGGTAAATGACAGACACTGCGCCTACTATACCACAGATCATCGAGGAAAGGAAGCGCTTTTTATTGCGATGTTCCATTCGGTAAGCAGACAAAAATTGCAGAGCGGGCCGGGGCCGTCATCCCCTGTACAGAAAAACTCCGTCTGCCGCGGTTTCCTGCGGCAGACGGAGCTTGGAGGGTCAGAAGCGGGTTAATATTTCCTGTACCCGGGGGATTGCCCCGATGGGGAGCAGCGGCGCAGGGGAGGGGTCATAGAGCGCAATGGCCTTTTCAAACCAGAGCAGGTCGATCCACTGTCCGTTTTTGTAGCCCGCCTTATGCTGGACCCCCATCAGGTGAAAGCCCAGCGCCTTGTGCAGGCCCTCGCTGGCGGGGTTGGGGCTGGCTACCAGGCCGTAGACCGTCTGCACGCCCTGAAGCCGAAGCAGGTCGATGAGCGCCTGGTACAGCCGCCTGCCCAGCCCCTGTCCGGCGGCGTCGGGGCGGAGGTAGATGGACAACTCCGCTCCCCACCCGTAGGCGGCCCGCTCCGCAATGCGGTGGGCGTAGGCGTAGCCGGCCAGCTGGCCCGCCTCCTCCGCGACCAGGTAGGGGTAGCATTCCAAGACGGAGGCGACCCGCCGGGAGAATTCCTCCTGGCTGGGCAGGACATATTCAAAGGTGACTGTGGTGGGGATGTACTGCCGGTAGATATCCAGCAGGGCGGGGACGTCCTCCCGGGCGGCAAGGCGCAGTTTCATCATACGTTCTCCTCCTTCCGGGCGGCGGGCAGGACGACGGTGATCCGAGTTCCCACGTCCAGACGGGACACCACCTCAAACCAGCCGCCATGGCGCTCCACGATCCATCGGGCGATGGACAGCCCCAATCCAGTGCCGCCGGTCTTCCGGTCCCTGGACAAGTCGGTGCGGTAGAAGCGGTCAAAGATGTGGGGGATGCTCTCGGCGGGAATGCCCATTCCCTCGTCCTGGACGGTGAGGCGGACCCAGTCCTGCCGCTGGCTCACCCGGAGATAAATGCGGCCGCCCTCTGGGCTGTATTTCAGGCTGTTGTCCATTAAAATGCGCAGCAGCTGCTTTGTCAGCCCCGCATCAGCATGGATGCTGATGGCTTCCTCCCCCCAGCGGGGGAGGAATGTGCGCTCAGGGTGGATCATCTCCTCCTCCCGAAGCACCTCTCCCGCAAGCTCGGTCAGGTCCAGCAGCTCCGGCTTGACGGGCTGGGAGTCGTTGTCCCCCCGGGCCAGGAAGAGCAGCTGCTCCACCAGCCGCTCCATGGAGGCGGCCTCCCCCTGGATGGCGTCAATGGACTCCTGAAGGGCCTCCGGGTCGCTTTTGCCCCACCGGTTCAGCAGAGCGGCGTAGCCCTGGATGACGGCAATGGGGGTCCGCAGCTCGTGGCTGGCGTCGGAGACAAAGCGCATTTGGGCGCTGTAGGCCTGATTGACCCGATCCATCATCTCGTTAATGGACTGGGCCAGGGACCGCAGCTCCTTCTGGGTGGGGGGCAGGTCGATTCGGCTGTCCAGGTGGGCGGCGTCGATTTTGTCCAGCTCTCCGGCCAGACTCTCAATCTCCCGCTTGGACATATGGGTCATGGCGTTGAGCCGGGCGGCGGCTGTGGCCAGGTCCTGAATGGGCCGCAGGACCTTTCGAATGGAGCGCCCGCTTCGAAACAGATTGGTCACCAGGGAGAGCCCCTGGCAGATCAGGATTACCATCCCCGCCCAGTACAGGCCGCGGAAGATGCCGGACAGGTCCACCGTAATGGCGTAGGGCTGGCCATCGTTGGGCATCTCCACGGTGTAATATTCGGTGATGTTCCATGAACGCCGCCCCTCCGCTGTCTCCCACCGGTTGGGGAATAACAGGGCGGAGCCAACGGCGGTATTCTCCCCATAGGGCGCCCGGTCCAGCCTGGTAATGGTGTAGTCGCTGGCCTCCATCCAAGAAACGGCCTCCTCGGTGGGTACCCCCCGCTCGTTGACCAGCGCGGCCACGTCGGCGCACCGGTTCTCCGCATAGGCGAACAGCCCCACCACCGCCATGGTCAGCAGAAGCAGGTCCATGACCAGAAAAATGCCCAGCTGGCGCAGGAAAAAGGAGACATTCAGCCGCATTGCCAGAGAGGAGTCCCGGGCGGCGGCGATGGGGTCCTCGGGAGGCGGGGTCTGGAAGCGGTGCCGGTTTTGTGCCAAGGGATCACCTCCTTGCGGGGTTGTGGTGAAACATAGAAGGCGGCGTTTACACTCTCTGGCGTTTCATCCAGCTTCGAATGGTATCCAAGCGCTCAAAGGAGACCCAGCTGCCGCCGTGGAGCAAAATGTCCAGCTGCTTCGACTCCTCCGGGGTGCGGCGGCTGCCCTTGGCTTGGAGGGCCTCCCGGTTTGACTTTGTGACCATGTTGACCATGCGCCGCTTGAGCCAGCTCACCTTCCTGGGAGCCCAGCCGCCCTGAAGGTAGAAGATGGGGGCGTTGGGGACGTAGTTGGCCTTGGCCAGGGCATCCAGCAGCTGCTGAGAGGCGAGGGACATCCCAACTCCGCATACCCCCTTGACAGTAAACTTCTTCACCGCCTGGTCAACGCCGGAGATGTGTCCCGCCATCAGGGGGCCCATGTAGAACACGTTCTCTCCGGGCGGAACCCCGTCCTCGGCCTCCGCGACGCTGAATACCTTCATTTTTTCCGCCTTGCCCAGCATTTCGGCGTACTCCTGGGTAAAGCCGGTGTTGGAGCGGTATACGATGACCATGGTCAGTCCTCCTTAATGACGTAGCCCACACCCCGGACGGTGTGGATGAGCTTCAGGCCGAAGGCATCGTCCAGCTTGGAACGGAGGAAGCGGATGTAGACATCCACCGAGTTGGTCTCTCCCACAAAGTCAAAGCCCCAAACCGCGTCCAGCAGGGCCTCCCGGGAGAGGACCCTGCCCTTATTCTCCAGCAGGTGGCGCAGCAAATCGAACTCCTTCTTGGTCAGCTCCACGTTAATGCCCCGCACCGTGACCTGGTGGCGCTCCACGTCCATGACCAGGGGACCCACAGACAGAGGAACGTCCTGCCCGCCCTGACCGCTTTTATTCCGCAGGGTGGCGCGGATGCGGGCCAGCAGCTCCTCAATGGCAAAGGGCTTTGTGATGTAGTCGTCCGCCCCGGAGTCCAGCCCGGCAACCTTGTCTACCACGCTGTCCCGGGCGGTTAACATAATGACAGGGATCTGACTCTCCCGGCGCAGGCGGCGCAGCACCTCCATCCCGGACAGCTGGGGCAGCATGATATCCAGCAGTACCAGGCTGAAGCCGCCGCTCAGGGCCAGCTCCAGCCCCCGGCGGCCGTCAAAGGCCTTCTCCACCTCATAGCCCTCATATTTCAGCTCCATCTCCACCATACGGGCCAGCTTTTCCTCATCTTCCACCAATAAGATGCGGTCTGACATTTCCCTCACCTCAAATATGTTTCGTTCTGCGCCCGGCGGCATTACATACCGTCTTTATCCTTGTTGTGCTTGTCGTGCTGAGTCCGCAGCTCGTCCATCACCTGGCGGCCCAGGTCGGCGGCGGTGTCGGCCACAGAGCCGATCACGTTGTTCAAATCCTCCCGGTCCAGGTCGGGGCCGGAGAAGCGGTAGCGGAAGCCCAGAAACAGCCCCAGCAGCAGCACCGGGATAGTGACCCAGGGGGCGCAGCACAGCAGCAGTACCAGGATCAGCACCGGCAGGGCGGTAATGGGCTGGCCCTTCCGCCAGATCTCCAGCTCGTTGTCCACCAGCCAGCGGCGCAGGGCGGAAAAGAAGCACTTGACGCTCCGCCGGGTTTTGCCCCGGGGGGGACGGTCGTCCTTGCTTTTCAGCTTAATGGGCGTCTCCAGGGAAGGGGGCTCCGGAGCAGGCGGGGGCGTCTCACTCCGGGTTGAGAAGTAGGCCCCCTCCGTTCTGGGAAGGATCCCCTTTTCCTCCAGATAAATCAGTGCGTCCAGTAGATTGCCGCCGCTGTACTCCAGTGCCTCCTTGGCCTGGGCGTAGCTGACATTGGCCTTTTCCTTCAGGCGTTCCGCCATTTCCAAAGTAATTTCCATGAATATGGCTCCTTTCTGCGGACCATGCTGCTGTTTACACCCATATCATAACACGGTCTGCTTGAAGGACCGTTTAGCTTTCATTAAAAATTCTTAAAATTTTGGACGCTTGCCCATCCGATTATACTATGGTATAATGAAAAAAGCAATGAGGAGGAAAGGCCCATGAGAAAACGCCGCGTTTTGTCCTGTCTGCTGACCCTAGCACTGGTGTGGGGCCTGTTTATCCCCATGCCGGCCCGGGCCATCAGTCTGTATGTTACCGCCATCAACGACAGTATCCCGCCGCTGAGCTCCGACACCATGCCCTTCTGGTCGGGAGGGATCCTCTACGTGCCCTACACCGTCTTTGACGCCAACACCAACGGGGTCGGTGTGAGCCTGGGTCTGTACGCCAGCTTTAACAAGGACGACCGGCTGGCCGGCAGCATCACCCTCTACTCCCTGAGGCAGCGAATGGTATTCGACGTAGAGAACGGCACCTGCCAGGATGAGACGGGTGCGGTCTCCCAGGTCCGGTCCTTCCTCCGGGGGGGGAAGGTCTATCTGCCGCTGGGCACCGTCTGTTCTCACTTCGGACTGGAATACAGCTATAACCAGCTTCCCAACATAACCCAGGGCTACCTGGTGCGCATCAAGAGCGCCGACGCAGTGCTGGATGATGGCCTGTTCATCGAGCGGGCCCGGGACCTGATTAACAACCGCCTGCGGGAGTACACCCAGAGTCTCAGCCCCGCAGAGAGCACCGAACCGGCGGTGACGCCCGCGCCGCCTGTTGTGACAACGCCGCCGCCCGCCCCCCAGCTCCCGGAGGAGAATGGAAGCGATACTCCAACCTATCTGGCTTTCCGCTGTAAGAGCGGGGAGAGCTTGGGGGAGCTGTTGAACGTGCTGGACAGCAGTCGCTGCTACGGCGTGTTTTTCCTGCCCCCCCAGGTGCTGGAGGAGGAGGGGGATCTGGTGCGCCGCGCCCTGGGCAGCGGCCACAGTGTGGGCATTTGGGCGGACAGCAAGGAGGGGACCCTCTCTCAGCTGGCCCAGGGCAGCTGGGCGCTGGAGGAGGCCGCTCACACCCGCACCACCCTGGCCTATGTGCCGGGAGGGCAGCGAGGGGAACTGGAGCAGGCGGGCTGGGTGTGCTGGCGGGAGACTCTGCTGCAGTCCCCCGGCAGCAATGTGGGGGCCACCGCCTTTGCCAGCAGTGTTATCAATCAGTTGGGGAAGCGCAACAGCACCGTCTACCTCACGCTGGAGGGGGATGCAAACACCGCCCGCGTGCTGTCCGTGCTGCTGCGCCAGCTGAACAGCAGCCATTTCAGCGTATCCATCCCCATTGAGACCCGGCTTTAAACCGCCTTCTCTCCCACTGCGGCGGGGAGGGCTGAAAATCCCCCTCCGCCCGCTGGGCGAAGGGGGTTGTTTTTTAGTGCTGAAACAGGGCGGCGGCCTGCTTCATGTTCTTGATGATGGAGACCGAGAAGGGGCACCGCTTCTCGCAGGTGCCGCAGGCCACACACTCCCCGGCGTGGTGGGGGAGGAGGCTGTAGTGTTCCCGCACCGTCTCGGGCACCTCCCCCTGGGCCTTGGCCAGGTTGAGGAACTTGGTCACCGACGCCACGTCAATGCCCCGGGGGCAGGGGGCGCAGTGGCCGCAGTACATGCAGTGGCCCTCCCAGCTGATCTTGGGCATGGCGGCAAAGGCGGCGGCGTAGTCCTTTTCGCGGTCGGGGGCGTCCTCGTAGGCGGCGCACTGCTCCAGCTCCGCCGCCGTCCGGGCCCCTGCCATCACGCAGGCGACCCCGGGGCGGGTCAGGGCGTAGTGCAGGCACTGGAAGGGGGTCAGGGCCAGACCGGCGGGGGAGTACTGGCTGAGCAGGTCGCCGCCGCCGAAGGCCTTCATCACCGTGATGCCAACCCCCTGGCGCTGACAGCTCTCGTAGAGGGCCTGGCGCTGGGGGTCCATGTTCACCAGCTGGTGGGCATAGGCGGCCTCCGCCCACAGCTGCTCCACGTCCTCGTTGGCGGGCTGGAGGTCGTAGCAGGGGTTGACGCTGAACATGAGCACGTCCACCAGGCCGCTGTCCACCGCCGCCTGGCCCACCTCCGGATTGTGGCTGGACAGACCGATACAGCCGATTTTCCCGGCGGCCTTCAGCTCCTGGGCGTAGGCCATCACCGGGCCGTCCACAATCTCCCGCCAGTCGGACAGGGCGTCGGAGTAGTGGATCATGCCGATTTCGATAAAGCCGGTGTTCAGCAGGCGGAGCATCTCCTCAAAGCCGGCCCTCACCTTGTTAATGTCCCGGGTGCGCAGGTACTGTCCATTCTCCCAGACGGAGCACAGGTGGGACTGGAGGATGAATTTGTCCCGCCGCCCCTCCAGGGCCCGGCCCAGGTTGGCGCGGACCTCCGGATTGGAGGTGTACAGGTCCACGCAGTTGATTCCCAGCTCCTCCATCTTGTCCACAAATTCCAGGACCTGCTCATAGCTCTTGTCCACAAAGCCCTCGCAGCCCATGGCAATCTCGCTGACCTTGAGGCCGGTGCGGCCCAATGCACGGTAGTTCATACGCTTCCTCCTCAATATGTTTTCTGCGGTACAGCTTACCACTTAAAGCCGGGTTTAAGTCAAGAGGGAGTTTCCCTGTTCGTTGACGATCAGGGTTGGTGGTGATATAATCGGGGTGATAAGTTGAGGCTTGCAGAAAAGAGATGTGGGTTATAGTCTGCGAAAAAACAGAGGAATTTTAAGTAAAATGGGTCCGATAAGGCAGCAAAGCAATAGCGGGGGAATTAAACAGGATGTTGAACAAAATCAGCTATGAAAGATATGTGAATGAAAACAAAGGAAATCGTGTAGAATTTCGGCTGACAAATTTTGACTACTATGATGGGATTGATTATTTAGCGAAGCTATTTTGCGAAAAGTATGGAATGCGGGCAGACGAAAAGGTGGAAGGAATCTTTTTTGACTTTATCATACTCCATTTTGATGATGACAAATATGTTTTGATGTGGCATGAAGACATAGGAACATTAATTTATGTCCTCAATCAAAGTATCTGCGGTACGGCACAATTAGAAGCGCAATTAAGCGCTGTTGTTCAAGAAATAAATTCCAGTTTATAAGGAGGACTCCCCATGGATGACAAAATCAAAACCTTACAGCAGTGGATTGACGAAAGCAGTGCCATCGTCTTTTTTGGCGGGGCGGGGGTGAGTACCGAAAGCGGCATCCCGGATTTCCGCAGTGTGGACGGGCTGTACAACCAGAAATACGCCTGGCCGCCGGAGGAGATCTTGAGCCGCACCTTCTTCGATGCCCGGCCCGAGGAATTTTACCGCTTCTACCGGGACAAGATGCTCTGCCTGGATGCCCAGCCCAACGCCGCCCACAGGAAGCTGGCGGAGCTGGAGGCGGCGGGCAGGCTGCGCTCGGTCATAACCCAGAACATCGACGGCCTGCACCAGAAGGCGGGTTCCCGGCGGGTGTGGGAGCTCCACGGCAGCGTCCACCGCAACTACTGCATGAAGTGCCGCAAGCCCTGTTCGGTGGAGGACATCAAGGCGGGGCAGGGGGTACCCAGGTGCGCCTGCGGCGGGACCATCAAGCCCGACGTGGTCCTCTACGAGGAGAGCCTGGACAGCGCCACCATCGAGGGGGCGGTGGCCGACCTGCGCTCGGCGGACCTGCTGATCATCGGAGGGACCTCCCTGGCGGTGTACCCGGCGGCGGGACTGATTAACTACTACCAGGGGTCTCGGCTGGTGCTCATCAACAAGAGTCCCACTCCCTATGACAGCCGGGCGGATTTGGCTATCAACCTGCCCATCGGCCAGGTGCTGGGACAGATTGAAGTGAGATGAAGAACGGTCGTCTCTTTGAGATCCTCTACCTTTTAATGGAGAAGCGCGCCCTCACCGCTGGGGAGCTGGCCCGGCAGCTGGAGGTGTCGGAGCGCACCATCTATCGGGATGTTGACGCCCTGTCCGCCGCCGGAATCCCGGTGTTTGCCCAGAAGGGGCAGGGGGGCGGCATCCGGCTGATGGACCAGTTTGTGCTGGATAAAGCGTTGCTGTCCCGGGCGCAGCAGGATGAAATTCTTTTGGCGCTTCAGGCGGTGCTGGCCACCGGCGGGGCGGGGGAGGGGGAGACTCTGGCCCGGCTGACCGCTCTGTTCCGGCGGAAGGGCGGGGACTGGCTGGAGGTGGATTTTACCGACTGGGGCAGCGGGGCGGCGGAGCGGGAGAATTTTTCCCTAGTCAAGCGGGCCATTTTGGAGCGCTGGCCCCTGTCCTTCACCTACTACAGCTCGGCGGGGGAGAGGAGCCGCCGCACGGTGGAGCCCGCCCGGCTGGTGTTCAAGGGCGGGTGCTGGTATCTGTCGGCCTTCTGCCGGAGGCGGCAGGACTGGCGGGTGTTCCGGCTGGTTCGGATGGAGGACTTAACCCTGGGGGAGGGGAGCTGTCCGGTTCGCTGCCCTCCGGAGCGGCTGGAGGCCCCCATGCCGGAGGACTACTCGGGGACGGAGCTGCGGCTTCGCTTTGCCCCCTCTGCCGCCTGGCGGGTCCGGGACTTTTTCAACCCCCGGCAGATTCTGCGGGAACCGGACGGCCATCTGCTGGTGGAGTGTACCTTTCCGGAGAACACTTGGCTGGTGTCCTTCCTGCTCTCCTTCGGCAGCGGGGTTGAGGTGCTGTCGCCGGTCTGCTGGCGGAATATCCTCATTCGGGAGCTGAAAAAATCCTTGGAAATTTATGAAACTGGACATACCCTGTCAGGTTTGAGGGAGTATCCTTATGTCAGCGGTTGGGGAGAACACCCGGCCCAACATAAGGAGGTTTTTACAATGGAAGAACGGAAATTTTGTCAGTGCTGCGCCATGCCCCTGGACAAGCCCGAGGACGCGGGCACCGAGGCTGACGGTACCTCCAGCGGCGACTACTGCCGCTACTGCTATCAGAACGGAGCCTTTACCGCCCCCGACGCCACGATGGAGGACATTATCGCTTTTAACCTGAAGTTCAACGCCGAGAACGGCAGCCCCTTCGGCCCCCAGGAGGAGGCGGAGAAGATGATGCGGAGTTGGTTTCCCACGCTGAAGCGGTGGAGAAAGGGATAATTGGAAATTCCCGCGTAACTGCCTTGACAAAATGCGGGCGGATGGGTATAATAAAAAACAGAAGGGCGCTGTTATTGACGGTCAGCCCGATTTAAAGGACTAACTCACGTTAGCCGCTCGGGGGCCAGCCGGGCGGCTAACACGCATTTATGGTAGACAGGTACATGAGGATCGCCGTACCTGCCAAGAAACAGATGGCTTTGAACATCCATTTCTTCCACATCTGCACCACCTCCCCCTGCTTGGATTTTGTTGAGGGGTTATAACGGTGGGCCAACCGCCTTTTATGTAACAGCGCACTTCCGTCCCACCTGGCTGATGGGCTTTTTTATTATACTATAGTGTACCGCATTTTGTCAAATTCTGCCTCCCAGTTGCTTCAATTCGTAAAGTAGAGGAAATTTGTAGGACGGGCCGGGGCTGTCGTGCCCTGCAAAATATTTTACGAATTAAAGGAAACGCCTGCATTGCCGTCTTGACAAAATGCGGGTGGATGGTTATAATAGAAAACAGAAGGGCGCTGTTACTGACGGTTGACCCACATAATTCAACTAACTAAAAAGTTAGCCGCTTGGGTTGCAGCCGGGCGGCTAACACGCATTTATGGTAGACAGGTACATGAGGATTGCCGTACCCGTCAAGAAACAGACAGCTTTGAATATCCGTTCCTTCCACATCTGCACCACCTCCCCTCGTCGGTGCAAAGTCCGCTCCATTCGGAACGCCCTGATGGGCATTCCTCATTTCGCTCCCTTGCGCCTCCTCTCCAAAACACAACCGCTTCGCTGGGTTGTGTTTTGGATTTTGGGTCATAACGGTGGGCCAACCGCCTTTTATGTAACAACGCCTTCCGGCCCACCTGGCTGGTGGGCATTTTTATTTTACTATTGTGTACCGTATTTTGTCAAATTATGCCGCCCTTGATGGGGCGGATTTTTTGTAAACCCCCTTGACTTTTATGTCGCAATAATATATTATTAATGTAGCAACCAAAAGGAGGTAAAGGAGTGGCTGCACGCAGAGGCCGGCCTGTGTCAGATAATCCCAAGGACTATATGCTCCGTGTCCGGATGGACCAGGAGACGCTTCGTCAGCTGGACGAGTGCTGTAAAGCGGAACAGCTTTCCCGGTCAGAAATTGTCCGGAAGGGGATTGCGGAACAGTATGGCCGCATCAAAAAATAACGGAAACGCCCCCAGTCGAAAACGAGCGAATCCGTTATTTTCACCACACCCGGAGGTCTGGTAAATCTAATCATACCATACCTCCTGGTAAAAAACAAGGAGGTTTTTGAAATGGAGCCCATTATCAAAGAAATCAAGCGACACGTAAAGGCGACCGATATGGACGAGGCGGCGGAGAAGGGCTATCAAATTGGGATCAACGATATCCTGGCCCTGTGTGAGGCAGCGGACCGGGACATCTGTGGAGCGATCTGCTATACGTTTTTGTTCGGCAAAGCTATGGGCTACCGGGCGGCGCGGGAGGGGCAGCGCTCAACGCCGTAGGTACTCTGGCGGTCTGTATTGCAGCGCCTCAGCCAGGTGGGCGGGGGAGATGGACTCACTGCCGTCCAGGTCGGCAATGGTGCGGGCGACCCGCAGGATACGGTCATAGCTGCGGGCGGTGAGGCCCATGCGGTTAAATGCACCCTTCATAATCCGCTGGCAACTGCCGTCCAGGGCGCAGAAGCGGTCCAGACCTTCCCGGGTCAGCTGAGCGTTGCAGGGGACCCCGGTATCCTGCCGCCGCCTGGTCTGGATTTCCCGGGCCGTGTCCACCCGCTTTTTCACCTGGGCGGAGGACTCAGACCGCTCCCGCCGGGCCAGCTCGTCAAACTCCAGGGGGGACACCGCCACAAACAGGTCCAGCCGGTCCAGCAGGGGACCGGACAGGCGGGAGAGGTACTTTTTCACCTCCGCTTCGGTACACCGGCAGCGTCCGGAGGGATGGCCGTACCAGCCGCACTTGCAGGGGTTCATGGCGCATACCAGCATGAACCGGGCGGGGTAGACCACCGTGCCTGCCGCCCGGGAAATTTGGACCCTTCCGTCCTCCAGGGGCTGGCGCAGCACCTCCAGTACCTCCTTGGGGAACTCGGGCAGCTCGTCCAGGAAGAGGACCCCGTTGTGGGCCAGGGAAATTTCTCCGGGCCGGGGGTTGGAGCCGCCCCCCGCCATTCCGGTGGCAGAGATGGTATGGTGGGGGGCACGGAAGGGCCGCAGGGCCACAAGGGGCTGGCGGGCGCTGGTCTGTCCCATGACGGAGTGGATCTCAGTGGACTCCAGGGCCTCCTGACGGGTCATATCGGGCAGAATGCCGGGCAGACGCTGGGCCAGCATGGACTTACCCGTCCCCGGCGGCCCGGACATGAGGACACTGTGTCCACCGGCGGCGGCGATTTCCAGCGCCCGCTTTACCTGCTCCTGCCCCTTCACGTCCCCAAAATCGGGGCAGTGCGGGGCGGCCTCCCCCGGGACCCAGGGCGGGGCGGGGGAGATGGCCTCCTCCCCGGTGAAGTGGCGGACCAGCTGGTCCACATCCCGGACGGGGTAGACTGCGGGCCCCTCCGCCAGAGTTGCCTCGGGGGCGTTTTCCTCTGGCACATACAGGGCCTCAATTCCGGTGCGCTTGGCGGCAAGTGCCATAGACAGCATTCCTGCACAGGGGCGCAGCTTTCCGGAGAGGGACAGCTCCCCCAGAAAGGCGCAGTGCTCCGCTGGCAGCTTCAATTGGCCGCCTGCCGCCAGAATGCCCACCAGCATGGGCAGGTCATACAGCGTCCCCACCTTTTTCAGATGGGCGGGGGCCAGGTTGACGGTGATCCGGCTGACCGGGAAGGCGAAACCGCAGTTCTTGATGGCGGCGCGCACCCGCTCCCGGGCCTCGTTGACGGCGGCATCGGGCAGACCTACCACCGTGAAGGCGGGCAGGCCGCTGGACAGGTCGCACTCAGCGGACACCAGATAGCCAGAGATCCCGTGGATGCCCAGGGACAGGATGGACTGCACCATGATCTCACCTCCATAAAACGGTCCTCTTGAATGAAACCCATTGTATCGTTTTTGCGGAAAAAAAGCAATAGGGCAAAATGGGTGCCAAGAAAGATGGCGGACAGGGGGAGGAAATCTTGTGAAAAACGCTGGGCTTTTTTCCTTGAAAGGAGTCCTGCAATGTGGTAATATATCCTACCGAAAGGGTTCCCTTCTTTATGGCTGGTCTGGACAGAAGGGGACCTAAATCAAGAAGTGGGAGGAAATAGTTATTATGAAGAAGAAGGTACTTTCCCTTGCGCTGGCTGTGCTGATGCTGACCTCTCTGGCCCTTACTGGCTGTCAGCAGAAGGAGGCCCCGGTTGCTGCCGACCAGGTGGCGGTGGCGCTCTTTGAGATGATCCTGAAGAATAATGCGGCTCCTGCCGTAGAGTTGTTTGGCTATACAGATGAGGCCGGGGCCCGCGCCGATATGGGGCTGGACGGCAGCCTGTATGAGGAGATGGCCGATGAGGTGGTTTCCCAGTTTGCCAGTCAGGGCTTCACCGCCTCCACCGAGGATGTGCAGGCCTTTATTGATGCGTTTATGTCCATGTTCTCCCGGGTTGAGATGACCGCCAAGGTCAAGGAGTCCGACGAGAAGGCCGGTACCGCTGTGGTCACCTGTACCATCAGCACCTTTGACTCTGACGCCCTGACCACCGCTATGACGGACGCGATGACCGAGGCCATGTCTGACCCCAACGCCCTGCTGGAGGCCGACCAGGACGCCATTTTCAGCCTGATCCTGAACGTTATGTCCAGTGCCATTGCCGACTTGGAGCCCACCAGTAACACCACTGATTTTGACGTGGATTTCGAGCTGGGTACGCTGGATATCAACGGCAAGGACCGCCAGGCCTGGCTGCCTGTGGACGCCGAGGCATTTGGGGAAGCGATTTCCACCAACGCGCTGGGCGCCTGAGCCGGGATATAAGCTTTCGACCATTTCCGCCCCTCTGGAGAATCTCTCCAGAGGGGCTGTTTTGCATTTTATATGAACCCGACCGTTTCAGCGCCCTGAATTTTGACGGGAAAAAATTCATCTGAAAAGTTTACAAAGTCCTGGAAAAGTGGTACACTGTATCTGTATGGAGTCCCAAATCCGCGCCCTGTCTGCCGGGGGCGGTGCGGGGCTGTCCCAATATAACCATTCAGCTATGGGAAACATAACTGTTTTCATCATTGGTTCCAGGGGGACAGACCTGTAAAATAGAGCAGAGAGCACCATTTTACCACCGCAAAATTAGGAAGAAAGTAGGGAACCTCTATGGCAAGAAAATTCAAAACCATGGACGGCAACAACGCTGCAGCATATGTCAGCTACGCTTTTACCGAGGTAGCCGGCATCTACCCCATTACGCCGTCCAGCCCCATGGCCGATTACGTTGACCAGTGGGCCGCCCAAGGCCAGAAGAATATCTTCGGCAACACCGTGAAGGTGATTGAGATGCAGTCTGAGGCCGGCGCCGCCGGTACCGTCCACGGCTCTCTCAATGCGGGCGCTCTGACCACCACCTATACCGCCTCTCAGGGCCTGCTGCTGATGATCCCCAATATGTATAAGATCGCCGGCGAACTGCTGCCCGGCGTGTTCCACGTCTCCGCCCGTACCGTGGCCGCTCAGTCCCTGAACATCTTCGGCGACCACTCCGACGTGATGTCCTGCCGCCAGACCGGTTTTGCTATGCTGGCCGAGGGCAACGTACAGGAGGTCATGGACCTGGCTCCTGTGGCTCACCTGGCCGCCATCAAGGGCCGCGTTCCCTTTATTAATTTCTTCGACGGCTTCCGCACCTCCCACGAGATTCAGAAGGTTGCCATTTGGGACTACAAGGACCTGGCCGAGATGGTGGATATGGACGCCGTGGCTGCTTTCCGCGCCCGCGCCCTGAACCCCGAGCATCCCACCATGCGCGGCTCCCATGAGAACGGCGACATCTTCTTCCAGCACCGCGAGGCCTGCAACAAGTACTACGACGCTCTGCCCGAGATCGTCGAGGAGTATATGGGCAAGATCAACGCCAAGCTGGGCACTGACTATCAGCTGTTCAACTACTACGGCGCTCCCGATGCCGACCGGGTGATCGTTGCCATGGGCTCCATCTGCGACGTGGCCGAAGAGGTCATCGACTATATGAACGCCCACGGCGAGAAGGTGGGTCTGGTGAAGGTCCGCCTGTACCGTCCCTTCCGCGCCGACAAGCTCATTGCCGCTATCCCCGCCACCGCTAAAAAGATCGCCGTTCTGGACCGCACCAAGGAGCCCGGCTCCCTGGGCGAGCCCCTGTACCAGGACGTGATTACCGCCCTGGCTGAGGCCGGCATCACCGACAAGACCGTCATCGCCGGCCGCTACGGTCTGGGCTCCAAGGACACCCCGCCCCGCTCCGTCTTCGCCGTGTATGAGGAGCTGGCCAAGAGCGCACCCAAGAAGAAGTTCACCATTGGCATCGTGGACGACGTCACCGACCTGTCCCTGCCCGAGCACAGCGCCCCCAACACCGCCGCGGAGGGCACCATTGAGGTCAAGTTCTGGGGTCTGGGCGGCGACGGCACCGTGGGCGCCAACAAGAACTCCATTAAGATCATCGGCGACCACACCGACAAATATGTGCAGGCCTACTTCCAGTACGACTCCAAGAAGACCGGCGGCGTGACGGTGAGCCACCTGCGCTTTGGTGACCAGCCCATCCGCGCTCCCTACTATATCAACAAGGCCGACTTCGTGGCCTGCCACGTGCCCGCCTACATCGTCAAGGGCTTCCCCATGGTCCGCGACGTGAAGCCCGGCGGCACCTTCCTCATCAACTGCCAGTGGAGCGACGAGGAGCTGGATAAGCATATGCCCGCCGTGGCCAAGCGGTATATTGCCGAGAACAATATCCAGGTTTATACTATTAATGCTATCGACCTGGCCCAGGAAATCGGCATGGGCAAGCGCACCAATACCATCCTCCAGTCTGCCTTCTTTGCTCTGGCCAAGGTGATGCCCGAGGCCGAGGCCATCCAGTATATGAAGGATGCCGCCACCCACTCCTATCTGAAGAAGGGCCAGGACATTGTGGATATGAACCACAAGGCCATCGACGCCGGCGCTTCCGCTTTCAAAAAGTTCGACGTGCCTGCCTCCTGGAAGGACGCCCAGGACAAGCCCGCCGAGAACAAGCACACCGGTCCCGCCAAGCTGGTGGACTTGGTGAATAACGTTCTGGACCCCGTGGGCCGGATGGACGGCGACAGCCTGCCCGTCTCCGCCTTCGAGGCTTACGCCGACGGCACCTTCGAGCTGGGCGCCGCCGCCTATGAGAAGCGTGGCGTGGCCGTGGCCGTGCCCACTTGGGACTCCTCCAAGTGTATCCAGTGCAACCAGTGCTCCTATGTCTGTCCCCACGCCACCATCCGTCCCTTCGCTCTGACCGAGGAGGAGGCCGCCAACGCCCCCGCTTCCGCCAAGATCGTGGACGTGAAGGCCGGCAAGGGCAAGGGCCAGTACAAGTTCTCCATCGCGGTCAGCCCCCTGGACTGCATGGGCTGCTCCGTGTGCGTGAAGACCTGTCCGGTGGACGCCCTGGCCATGGTGCCCCAGGAGCAGGAGGCCGCCCAGCAGGACGCTTTCAACTATATGGTGGCCAATGTCTCCGTCAAGGAGGATATGTCCGACCTCACCGTCAAGGGCTCTCAGTTCAAGAAGCCTCTGCTGGAGTTCTCCGGCTCCTGCGCCGGCTGCGCCGAGACCGCCTATGCCCGCCTGATAACCCAGCTGTTCGGCGATCGGATGTATATCTCCAATGCCACTGGCTGTTCCTCTATCTGGGGCGGCCCCGCCGCCACCTCTCCCTACGCCACCACGGCGGAGGGCAAGGGTCCCGCCTGGGCCAACTCCCTGTTTGAGGACAACGCTGAGCACGGCTTGGGCATGTATCTGGGCCAGAAGGCCATCCGTGCCCGCCTGGCTGAGAAGACCAAGGCCCTCATTGAGGTGCCCCACACCTATCAGCCCCTGAAGGAGGCTGCCCAGAAGTGGCTGGATACCATGGAGGACGGCCAGGTCAACCAGGAGGCCACCAAGGAGTATGTCAAGCTGCTGGAGGAGTCCCTGATGAAGGTGGACGACATTGTGGCCTTCACCTCCAGCCCCAAGGCCGCTGAGGTCTTTGGCGACCAGCTGCCCCAGTTCCAGGCCCACGCCAAGGAGCTGAAGGAGTCCGGCGCCCAGTTCTGTGACTGCGACGCCTGCAAGCTGGTCAAGGAGATCCTGGATGAGAAGGACTACCTGGCCAAGAAGTCCGTGTGGATCTTCGGCGGCGACGGCTGGGCCTACGACATCGGCTACGGCGGTGTGGACCACGTGCTGGCTTCCGGCGAGGACGTGAACATCTTTGTCTTCGACACTGAGGTGTACTCCAACACCGGTGGTCAGGCCTCCAAGGCCTCCAACATCGGCCAGGTGGCTCAGTTTGCTGCCGCCGGTAAGGTGATGCCCAAGAAGTCCCTCACCGAGATCGCTATGACCTACGGCTATGTGTACGTGGCCCAGGTGTCCATGGGTGCCAACCCCAACCAGACCCTGAAGGCTATCGCCGAGGCCGAGGCCTATCATGGCCCTTCTCTGATTATCGGCTACGCCCCCTGTGAGATGCACTCCATCAAGGGCGGTATGGCCAACTGCCAGGTAGAAATGAAGAAGGCCGTGGAGTGCGGCTACTGGAACCTGTTCCGGTTCAACCCCGACCTGAAGAAGGAGGGCAAGAACCCCTTCACTCTGGACAGCAAGGCTCCCGCCGGCGGCTACCAGGAGTTCCTTATGAACGAGGCCCGCTACTCCGCCCTGACCCGGTCCTTCCCCGACCGCGCAAAGGAGCTGTTTGCCCTCAACGAGGAGACCGCCAAGAAGCGCTACGAAAAGCTGACCCGTCTCCAGAAGATGTTTGGTGAGGAGTAATCCTCGTCCCCTTGAACGCCCCGCTGCTTCACAGCAGCGGGGCGTTTTTGTATAAAGAAAACCACTCGCTAGGCGAGTGGTTCAAAAAAAGCCTTATGGCGATGATGTAGACAAGAAAACT
>NZ_QWKI01000106.1 GCF_009911645.1 Pseudoflavonifractor sp. 60 | reverse complement strand
TTTCTGGCCCAATCCCGCTTGCTCCGCTTGGCTCGTCTTGCGGCACAGTCGGGGCAGTAAAGGGTGTTGTGCCTGGGCGGGGTGAAAATCCGCTTGCACTCCTGGCAGCGCCGCCGTCCGGTAGCCGGAGGCGGTAGCAGAGCGGCGCACAGTTCCCCGTCCGACGGCAGGACGGCGGCCCGAAACCAGCGACAGATCAGCGAGTAGGAAATTGCCTGCGGGCAGACACATTCCTCCCCATCATCCAGCAGCAGACAATTCCCTCGGTCATAGTTGCAGCAGCTATGTACCAGCCGCCGGACGGCCCGATGTTGTTGATAGGTCATGTGAGGTATCATCGCTCCTGTTCCTCCCTGCGCTGGGTCTGGCCCTCTTTGGCAAGCCGGTCAGCGGTCTTTTTCAGAGTTTCCACCGCCTTAATGTCCTCCCGCATATCCCGCATTGTCAGATAGTCGGCCTCTTTCTCGGCGGTCAGCTTTGCGGCCTCCGCCCTCCACGCCTTGGGGGTGATGCTCTCGCCGGAAGTTTTCAGCGTGTCCAGGTAGCGGACGGCGGCATCGAACAGGGCAAGGTCGGCGCTGTGGCGCTGCTCGAATTGCTCCCGTTTGGCTGGGGCAACCTTGTCCAGCTTTTGGCGGACGGGCTTATATTTTTCATACTGCGCCCACATTTCCAGTCGTTCATCCAGCACCGACAACCGACGCTCGGCCTTGACAATTTTGCCGCGCAAATCATAATAGCCGCTGTTCATAGCGGAAACTTTTTCGTAAAGTTCTGGCATGGACGAAATACCGTTTGCCTGCAAAAAATTGAACAGCGCAACATTTTCTTTGAGCGCCCTGACCCTGGCATATTGGGAAGTTGAAGCGGTGTCCTGCCTCGCCTGGAAAAGAAAATCCATGATGCTCTCCCGGCCCTGGGGCTGGGTGGACTGCTCCTTGCTCCAGTTGTAGAGCCGGGTAATGCGGGCTTTGATTTCTTTCAGCAGTTTGTTATCGGCGGCGATTTCCCGGTTGATGTTCCCTTTCTCGGTGACAATGCCCCGACGTTCCATCTGGCTGGCGGCTGGCCCCATGTGAACGGTTGGAATTTTGTCAACGCCCTGGCGTTTGTAACTGCGGTGGTCGATGCGCTCCGGCCTGCCAGCAGCTTCTAAGGCCTGGTTGGTATAAGCGGCCCACGCCGCCCGCCACTTCTCGGCGTTGCCCCGCTGATTCCAGTCCGTGGTGTCCTCCCGGTGACTTTTCCAGCCGCCTTTGCCGTCCGGGATGCGCTGGCCCTGGCCGTCCAGATCGTAAACCTTGCGGCACTTTGCACCCCACTCGCCATTTTCTTTTATGGGTCGGATTGTCAGCAGAATGTGAGCATGGGGGTTGCCGGTTCCCTTGTCGTGGATGGCAAAGTCAGCGCACATTCCAGCGTCCACGAAATTATCCTTGACGAACGCTCGGACAAGGGCAAGCTGCGCCGCCTTGGACAACTCAACCGGCAAGGCCACTTCAATTTCCCTGGCAAGCTGGGCATCGCTGGATTTCTCAATTTGCTCCACGCTGTTCCAGAGGGTGGAGCGGTCTAAAAACTCCGGCGGAGCGTGGGCGGGCAACATGATTTCAACATGGACAACGCCGCCTTTGCGTGTGTAGTCATGGGTCATGCCGTCCCATTCATTTACCAGCTTTTCACCACTCCGATAGGCGGCAGCGGCCACAGCGGACTTGCCCTGGCTCCGCTGGATGATTTGTATGGGACAGTGAAAAATTGCCGTAAAAAAGCACCTCCTTTCAGTGCTGGATATTGGCCCCGCCGGAAAGTGACAGACGCGAAGCGGGTGTCACTTTCCGGTGGGGGTGCGGGGGTTTGGGGGTGTCAACCCCCATCGCGTCCGTAGGACGCAACAGCCCCCGGCAGGGCGCACAACACCGGAACGGTGTATAAGTGCGCCATTCGGACTGGGGATTACTTCTCACCCCCAGTTTCCGGTGGTTTTTCTGCAAGTTCCCTCGCTCCCGGCAGACGGGACAGGGCAATCAAAAACGCCTTGACTTCCTCGCCCTCCATGTCAGCCACAGCGGGGAAAACGGCCTCCAAAATAGCGCCTCGGCCAATCAGTCGGTGCGTCCTGGCCCGGTGTTCCTCGGTACGCTTTCGGTTCAGCAAAATCTTCTGACGGTTTTGGTATTGGCTGATTTTCTTTTCAACCGCCTGTTCTTCCGGTGATTTGTCCATGAATATCAATCCTCCTTTTTCAGCCAGCCATTTTGGGCAAAAATCTTTTGTAATTTTCTGATTGCGCTGGTGACGCTATCACAGGCACAGCTCCCGCTGATGCCCTCATCCGCCGCAATCTCTCGAAACTTTTTCTCCAAGGCAAACCGGGCATGGAGCCGCTGCGCCTGGGTGGGGGACAGGTGAGTGATGGCCTCCGCCAAATGCTCCAACAGCAGTTCTTCAGCGGCCTCGTCAATCTCCCGAATAATCAAATCCTCCGGGGACTGTACTAGGAACATGGCGTGGTTCTCGATACCAGGGCTGCAATCCATGGAGTAGACGTGA
>NZ_QWKI01000105.1 GCF_009911645.1 Pseudoflavonifractor sp. 60 | reverse complement strand
TAACTTTTCCTGCCCTCCTGCCGGTTCTCATAGAGCCGACATTCCTCCATGACGGCGGCAACCTCGTCCGGCACTTCAATGAAAGTGTCCTTTGTGTAGAGTGAATAGTAATGCTTGCGTAGATTAACGATTGCCATGCCGCCCTCACTTCCCCTGGGGATGGTCTGCATAGTAGCGGCGGAGATTGCACAGGCCACGGTGGATGGAGAGACACACGTTGCTGTTGTGGACACGCTCACGATCAGCGATTTCCTGCTGGGTCAGCCCGTCCAGGTAGTAGGCACAGACACGGCGGGCCTGGGTGGGGGTGGCATAGGACAGAGCATCCCGCAAAGCAGCGGCCAGCCGGTCACGCTCGGCCCGTTCCTCCGCCAGCATGATAAGCTGTTCCGGGGACGGGCTGTGTTCCAGAGCATAGTTCTCCGTCCACTCGAAAGCATCCAGCGAGTAATAAGCCCGGTGATACCGCTTGCGGCGCTCATGGTTCCGCATTTCCCGGACGGATTGGCACAGCACGTCAAAGACTTCCTCGCTGACCTCCAGCAGCTTGTCCTGCTCATAGTGGGGATAGTAGAGCCGC
>NZ_QWKI01000104.1 GCF_009911645.1 Pseudoflavonifractor sp. 60 | reverse complement strand
AGGGACAAACAGCCGAAACTGCTTGTCCCTCCCGGTGATGGAGCTAACGCCCCTCACCTTATAGCCCACTTAGGGGGTCGGTTGTATGGGCCTATTTCCAAAATTTCTGAAAAGTTTTTCTGACAGCGTTGATGGAAGTCTGTACCGAACCTTTGGTACAACCGCACATCTCGGCAATCTCCGCATAGCTGAAATCGTACAGCGCATAGAGCAAGAACCGCTCCCGCTGGGTGTCGGTGCAGAGCGCCAGCACCGCCAGAATTTCATCCAGCGTTTCCCGTTGGCAGACCAATTCCTCCGGGGTGGCGCAGTAGGGCAAGCGGCCCTCGGCGGCGATTATGTACTCATCACACTCGCGCCCATCCCAATACCGCTGACGCTCCCGGTAGAGTTTCCGATTGTTCCGTCTCGCCTGTTCCAGATAGTCCGCAACCTCGGCGCTGACCTCAACGGACATGAACCGCCCGTTGATTTTGATGGTAATTTCCATTGTCCTTTCCTCCGTTCAGATTTTTTGGGGTCTGAACGGAGGGGGAGGGGAGCGGCAGCGGGGCCGGTGTCGCTGGCCCGGAAATAGAAAAGCGCCCGCATGGTGCAAGACCATTCGGGCGCAAGGCATAACAGTATGAGCCGTCAAAAAACGACTATTTTCGCATATTTGAGTAGGGGATGCTACTGTGGGGGTTAGGCTTTTTTTGACAAGTGCCTATCTACCTGTAATCGCATGGCGGCATCCTCCTATATGCCGCCAGTGGATATAAAAACAGCGGCTTTGAATAATCAAAGCCGCCGCTGGAAAGAGCGTTTGGACATGAGAAATCGGACTGCCCAGCAGCGGTTTTTTTCTTTTCTGCCGCTGGGCAGACTTGGCTTTTATTGACTTCTATTTAGGCCATCCCAAATAAACCGCAATGAGGACAAACACAATTCCGAGTGCGATAAGGATTATAGGCCACCCCTTTTGCTTTCTGCGGGAAATCCCGATTGCAACAAACAATATCCCCAGCAGCATTGACGCAATCATCGCAAAAAATCCCATTTTATTTACTCCTTTCAAGATGGATTACTCTATCATGACGATTGGCTATTTCCAAATCATGAGTTACAGTAATGATAGTGGTGTTAAACTCTTTGTTCATGTTAAAAAGCAAGGCAACAATTCGTTCTCTGTTCTCCACATCCAGGGACGCCGTAGGTTCATCAGCCAAAATAATTTGAGGCTTCATGATGATTCCTCTGGCAAATACTGCTCTGGCCTTTTCTCCGCCGGAACATTCAAGAGGTTTCTTTTTTAGTATGTGCCTGATCTCAATCGCACTAATGACAGCATCGAAATCCTCAATCTCCCCAACACCCTTTTTGTCAGGACTGGCATAGAGAAACGGCAGTTTGATGTTATCTTCAACCGTCAAAGAGTTAATGAGTGCCGACTCTTGAAGAACAAAGCCAATCCGTTGATTTCGCCATTGCGCCAACTGACTAGTATGTAACTGATCTGTCGGAGAACCGAAAAGCGTATATTCACCGGCATAATTTCGATCAAGCAATCCAATGATATTGAGCAAAGAACTCTTGCCCGCTCCCGATTCGCCTACAATGGCAATTTTTTCACTGGCGGCAACTTCAAGCCTGAAATCATTTAGTATTGAAATCTGCGCCTTTTTGCTCTTATAGATTTTTTCTTTAATGCTTAGATCAATAATCTTCGTCATTGCAACACCCCCAAGGAGATTGGAACCTTTTTGATTTTCCACAACATACTTTCGACAACAATTATTCCGATCACAATATCAGAAACGACAACCAGCAACAAAGCCAGCCAGTCCATTCCTATCAAACCAAACAATCCGTAAGTGGCAAAGGTAGCGTCTTTCCTTAACCAGCGCCCGTATCGGTTAAAAGCAGTGAATGTGGCAATCAGTGCTACATTAACAAAGGAGAGCATCCCAAAGTAACCATAAAAAATTCTTTTTAGCTTTGAGTAGCTTAATCCCACCAACAGATTGATCGTAAAGTCTTTCAGCATTAGGCGAACACTCACCAATGCGTTCCAAACAGAAAGACAAGTTATGACGATCAGCAGAATAACGGTCGTTATGAATATAATTTTTAGTGAATGAAGATAGTATTCGTTGAAATAATCGTAGTTTTCCTTTTGACTAAAGAAATTGAAACTTAAACCCAAATTATCGTTGATAACCTCACTCAAATCCGCTATTTCTTCTTTTGAGGTGTCCAAAAGTATAATGTCCATGAGGCCATTAAATTTGATGTCCATGTTCGCATGATTGATAAATTCCTCATTCACTGGAAAGAGGATTGAGAAATTGTAGTATGCCTTGGAGTTGAGGGCATAGAAATTAGAATGGTAGGCGTTTTGCTTCAACACGCCCTGAACCTTTAGCGTCAAAGGCCCCCCAAGAACAGATTCTTCCATTTCTATTGTTGCTCCAACGGGATATGTTTTACTTAACCCTTTTCCTATTAAAACAGGGATTTCCCCGTCTAATTGGTAATCAAAATCCAAACCCGTCCCTTGTGAAAGTTCAAATTCATTTAATCTATAATACTGCTCGTTCATATAGCCCAATGATATTTTCATATCATCACCGTTTGGAACTGGTACAATAAACCCGTCTGTATAAAAAGCATACTGAAAGCTACTGTTCAAATAGTCATATACTGCTTGTGTTCCATTTTCGTCAACTATGCTCATATCAATATGACTATTCGGGTCTAAGTTGGCGATGTAAACTCCCTCTTGATTTACATATTTTGTTTCCTGATACCCTTGAAATGTTGACAAAATAGAACGAGCAGCAGTAAAGGTTATGTAATTCGCCATGAGAAGCAACAACATGATACCAATACCAAGTATCGCTTTTCTCAAAAATATTTTTGAAACAATGAACTTAAATATTTTCATATTTCCGTACCCGCCTTGCGCTGATTAGTATGTATGTGACAAAAATAAGGACTAAATAAAAATTGTCGGCTAAATTGAAATCAAAATGGAGATTTACCAAAGCCGATAAAAGATAAACGAAAATTAGTACCGTGAGACAGTCCAGAACATATCGAATGATGATGCTAAACACAGTACCGCCTACAAGTATTCTGCAAAATATTTCTGCCTTTTTTCTCTCCAGCATTTGATAATGGAACACTATCACAATGAACGTAAACAGCAAAACTATCAATAGCTGGTAATCAATAAAGTTTTTCAAAAAAGCCTTTAGAATATAGGCATCCAAGTCCAAAGTCTTTGCATAATCCAAAAGCAGATTGAGAGAAAAGCAGAAAATATATACAATACTTAGCTCCAACATATCCGTTAGTCTAAACAGAGATTTTTTCATGCCCTTTCCTCTATCCCCTCGAAGTGTTCAGCTTTGCTTTATAAAGAGATTTTCCTGTCAGCATTGCGAAATAAAGCAGCATAGCAACCAGGATGATGATACAAAAATCTCGTTGCGATGAATATGTGGTGAAGTTAAATCCTTTTGTGCAAAGCTGCGCTGCCATATAGGAAATTGGGAACGGTATAGCCCTATCAACCCAAACAACGACTGCTTGCTTATTTCTTAATAGCACTCGTAGAATTGCAAGGACAACAAGGGCGAGAAAAGCTAATAGGAAATACGGCATCAGGATCAGTCTTGGCAGAGTTACGCCGTTTTCTTCGGTGTTTTGATTTGACCCATAGATCAGTACGTCCTCAGAGCCATCGTTTTGAGCATAGAAAATCTGAATTTCAGTTTCACGGTCAAAGGGTATCACCATGTTTTGTTTTCCACGATTAGACAAATGTAAGTCCCAAGTGGTAGTCCAAGCATTTATGCGATAAATTGCCGTTTCTGTTTCATTGTCAAACACTTCATTGCAGCTATACCCTGTTACCTCGCTATCAAAGGTGATGATAACGCTCCCATCAGGGACATCAATCACATTGAGCAGGTTATCGGAATAGGGAAAAAATTTAGGTGATGTCAAAATCCCGAAAACAATCGTCACGATGGCACAGGCCAAGATCGCCGTGAAACAAATAGTCTGCAAGCGTTTGATAAATAAGTCCCGCTTTACTCTTTTCAGCGGTACAATATCAGTATCGGGGTCAGTATCAGGAATGAATTTCGTTGCTTTCTGCATACGCTCAAACTCCGCATGGCACTCCGCGCAATGCTCAAGATGTTCGCTTACAAATTCGCGTGTATCCGCACTTACCATATCTTCTACATAAAGTGGAAGTATGTCTTTAATCAAATTGCATTTATCACTCATTATTGGCCTCCATTTGTTCCAATATTTTGTTTCTTGCCCGGTGATAAGTGACACAGGCCCAGTTATCTGTTTTTTGAAAAATTTTTGCGATTTGTTTGAAACTCAATTCTCCAAAAACCCGCAGCATAAAAACTTCCTTGTATGGTTCAGCTAAATTGTGCAGCAGCAGATGTATTCGCATAGCATCACTTCGGTTTATTATCTGTTCCTCAATGGTATCTATGTTATCTGTAAATTCAACATCATCAATATCTACAAGCCCCTGTTGCTTTTTCAAGTGAGAAAAGTAACAGTTTTTTGCGATTTGACAAAGCCAAACGCGAATATCTGTATCGCCGCGAAAAGCATCTATTGAGCGCATTGCTTTGAAGAATGTTTCGCTTGTGATTTCCTCTGCAATACTTTCATCTTTGGACAGCTTTTTGAGAAAAAGAAATACATCATTGAAGTATCTGATATAAATTTTCTCAAATTCGTCTTGGAAATCTGCCACCATCTCACCTCCTCCCTTATAAGACTCCGTATTTCAAAAAATCTTACAAAGTTTTTGAAATATTTTTGAAAACAGTTTTCCCTCATATATTTGCCCGGAACTGATACCACTTATGGCATATTAGATTTTGACGAAATTAGTATAGACTGCCACTTGCCCTATATGCAAGCTGCTATTATTAAGAAATGCGGGGATTGCCCCGCATTTCTGTCAAATCATAATCACTTCCGCAAAAATGATTTCCTCCACCTGGGCCTTACAGCAATTCATCAGCCCCACCCAGCGCATGGGATCGCGGGCTTTCAAGTCCTCGGTGGCCCCGGCCTCCTTTGCCATTCCCGGCATCATGCTGTCCAGCAGGTCATTGGCTGCGTCCTCGGTTTCCAACAGGTGGGCGTACAGCTTGCCGCTCAAAGTCAGGCGGTTGAACAGGCCCGGACGATGCTCCTTCAAATAGCGCAAACGCATAAGGCCATACTTGCCCAGGCTGCGGTCTGGCTGCGGCTCCAGCGCCGGGGCAAGGAAATAGTAATCGCCCACTTTCACATACTCCAATTCGATTTTCATGTCGGCACTCTCCTTTCTCTCAAAGCGTAGGGCGGACTTGCATAACCGCCCGTTTTGGCTCCTGGCGGGGCAAATCGGCAACATGGGCATAGATACCCTTCGCTACATCCTCTGCCCGGATAGCGGCTTTCTGTGCGTCAATCTTGGCCTTTTTCGCCGCCCTGGTGCGTTCCTCATACTGCCGCTGCCAACCGCTGGCCTTGCGCCGGAGATAGGCTTGATGCCGCCGGTCTTTCAATTCCTCTTTCTTCCGAATGGCCTCCTGTTCCTCCGGGGTCAACTCTACTTCCCGGAACGCCGGAGGGATATACTTGCCGACAAAATTGAAGTAGACCTCCACCGCCTGGGTGGTTTCAATACTGCCTTTGCGGTCACGCTCATGGACGAGGATTTTATCGACAAATTCATTGAGCATAGTGGTGGTCATGGTTTCAAAATCACTGTACTTGTCAATCAGGGCAATAAACTTTTCCGCCGATTTCTTGCCCTGGTCGTAGCTGCTGACGGCCTTTTCCAACGCCGCAATCTCGACGGCAAGTTCCTCCTGCTCCTTGGCGTACTGTGCATCCAGGGCGGCATACCGGGCATCCGGCAGACGGCCCAAAGCGTTGTCCTCATAAATTTTGCAGACAAGACGTTCCAGTTCCCCGGCCCGTTTCTGCGCCGCCGTCAGCCGACGCTTTTTCTTTTTGATGTCGCTGTCCTGCTGGCTGGCCTGGGCCTCCTGCACTTCCCGGATAAACGCCGCCCGGTCGGACTTGGCATAGTCGGCAATCGCCCGGAGCATCCCGGAAATGAGGTCAAGCACCACGCTCTCGTTGATACGGTGCTGGGTGGGGCAGAGCGTTCCAATGGGGACTTTGCCGTATTGGGCGCAAGTGTACTGGTGGACACGCTTGCCATTGTTGGAGCGGTGGACATACATTTTGCCGCCGCAGTCGGCACAATACATCAGGCCGGTCAGCGGCGCGGCCTCCCCCCAGCCGTCCGGGTAACGCTTGACATTCCCCCGGATGCGCTGTACGTTGTCAAAGGTTTCTTGGTCGATGATGGGAGCATGGGTATTCTCGAAAATCATCCACTCGCTTTCATCGACATAATGGCTCTTTTTGTCCTTGAAGTGTTTACGGGTCTTAAAGTTGACAGTATGGCCCAGGTATTCACGCTTTTTGAGTATATGGACAATGGTGGAGGAACCCCATCCGTAAATATCCTTGACCGGCTTGGTTCGGTTCACTCCCTCGTTAAATCTTGCCAGATGTACCGATGGGATTTCAACCTTGTCCTGGGTGAGTTGGGTGGCGATTTGGTAGGGGCCGTAGCCCGCCAGCGTCATGGCGAAGATACGCTGCACCACAGCAGCGGCCTCATCGTCCACTAGCCAGTGTTCCCGCTTTTCATCCCACAGGTAGCCATAGATTACTGTCCCGGTCAAGTGCTTGCCGCTCATGCCCTTGGCCTTGAATACCGACTTGATTTTACGGCTCGTGTCACGGGCGTAAAACTCGTACATGATATTCAAGAATGGGGTCATGTCATTGTCCCCTTTGTCGGTGTCCACATTGTCGTTAATGGCAATCAGGCGCACTTCCCGCTGGCGAAGAATTTCCATCACCTGACCGACTTTCAGATAGTCACGGCCCAGCCTGGACATATCCTTGACGATGATGGCCTCCACATTGCCGTCCTCGACTTCCTCCATCATCGCCATGAAGCCGGGCCGATCAAAGCGAGTGCCGGAAACGCCGTCATCAGAAAGTGTCAAGGGAAAACCAAAAAATTATAAAAATTTTTCTCGGAGGAAATAAAACAATCTCCTTTTTGGTTTTTATTGGACACTATCGGGTGAAAGTGTCCTGTAAAAACCAAAAAGCAACTCATTTTAAGCAGTGTGGGGAACGGAGAAAGGAGCCGTTCCTCACACATACATTGTCGATCAAATCAACCACAAGCCTGTTTGTTATACCCGCATAGCTGTATCCTCCTCCGCAAGAAGTTTCATATAGTCCTCGTTAAAATTCCATGCAATTTCAATCCGATTTCCATTGTAGATCTGAATGGAGTGAATCAGCACCTCAACCATATCCCGATTCAAGGTCCGCAAGTTACTGAGCGGTTTCAAGCTGTTGATCTGCTCACAGCTGACAGTATCCATATCAGGGAGAATGCTGCCACTGTCCTGTTCCAAGGCGTCCAGCTGCCGCTTTTGCTCCATAATGGCGGCATCAATCTTTTTGCAGCGGTTTTTGTAATCGCTCTGCGATACCTCGCCCAAATCATAGCTCAGATAGGCCTCCGCTTTCCGTGTCTCCAGCTGAGCGATTTGTTTCTGAATACGCTGCTGGGCTGACTGAGCACGATTTTGTGCCGTCTGGATTTGTTTTTCCTTTCGGTCAAGGCGCTTCTCTGTCTTTTTCGCCAACTGAGCTTGAAACCGGATGGAGGCCAGAACCGCTTGAATCAGGTCTGTCTCAAACAGGCGGATTTTTTTGCAGTCATCTGTTCCGTTCCATGCCCTGCCATCGCAGGTGTAGTAGACGCCCTGTGCAATCTCATGGCGTATCAACGCCGCGCCGCAGTGGCCGCATCTTAGCTTTCGAGAAAACAGTCTCCGTTTCATGGGGCCCAGCTTCCGAGTGGGCCTGACCGTTTCAAGCTTTGCTTGTACCTGGTCAAAGATTTCCTGAGAGATAATCGCCTCAAACGCTCCAGGAACGATGACCCAATCATCTTTTTCGATTGCCTTGGCTGAGTGGATGTTCCCCAGTTCGCTCAGTGTGGTTTTCAGTGCCACCAGCTTGCCGGTGTACCGCTCGTCCCGCAGGATTTTTCCAATCGTAGTGGCCCGCCAGAAATTATCGGTGCGTTCCGAGTTCCACAGCTGACGTTTGGACCCCAGCGCCCTCTTATGCTGGGCTGGCGTAGGGATACCATCCTCATTCAGCCGTTTGGCTATTTCCGTGGAGGTGAGTCCCTCTGCATACCAGTTGAACATCCGCTGTACCACCGGGGCCGCCTCCGGATCGGGAATCCAAGTCCGTTTGTCCTCCGGGGATTTGAGATAACCATAGACCGGATAAGCAGATATACACTGGCCCCGCTGGGCGTACAGCCGCTTGGCCGCTTTGGATTTCTGGGATAGGTCTCGGCTGTACATTTCGTTAATCAAGTTTAATAGACCGTTATTGATATTGCCAGCGGTGCCGTAGGGAAAATCATAGCTGTCGTAACAATCGTTGACAGAGATGAACCGGATGCCCAGGGCCGGGAAAACCTGTTCCAGGTAACGGCCGGACTCAATGTAGTCCCTGGCAAAGCGGGAAAAGTCCTTCACAATGATGCAGTCGATTTCGTGCCGGCGGGCAGCGTCCAGCATGGCGCGCATTCCCGGCCGGTCCAGGTTGGTTCCGCTGCGGCCATCGTCCAAAAACTCCAAAATTGTGCAGTTGGAAAATTCACGGTGGCTTTCAAGATAACAGTCCAGCAGCTTTCGCTGGTTAACCACACTGTTGCTTTCTGCTTTATCGCCCATCCTGATGTCCTCGTCAGCGGAGGACAGTCGGATATATTTTGCCGCCGTCATGCTACTACCTCCTTGTTAATCGCGGTGAGCAGCTGCTCCCGCTCATCCCTATACTTGAAAATCACTTCAATTCGGTCGTTCTCGTAAATCGTAATACGCTGGATCAGTCCATGGGCCAGCTCCTTGGTCAGTCGGTCAGGGAGTTGGAGACCTCCAAAGGTTTTCAGCCAGGGATTATCCCCGGTCAGCGTCTCGGACTGACAGTGCTGCTCCTCCCGGAGTGCCAGAATACGGTTTTTCAACCGCTCGGCCTCTCCGGTACAGCATATCTTCAGCTGCTCATATTCATCGCGGGACAGCTCTCCGGCCAAAAAATCCTGCATAACCGTCTTTTTTCGGTTTTCAGCCCGCTCCAGGTCCAGATTCAGCCGCCGGAGTTCCGCCGCTCTGGCGGTGATTTGTCCCTCTTTTCCAGCGGAGAGATGTCTGGCCAGTCGTACAGTATCCACCGCCTGCTCGATTTCCTTGCCAATCAGCTGGGACAGGGCGTCCAGCAGGATATCCTCCCGCAGGAATTTGTAGGCGCAGCCGCTCCGCTCCAGCATAGCGGCGTAGTTGGGACACATGTAATGGTAGGACACCTTTTTCCCTTTGACCACCTGCTTATACCGCACCATAGGCCGACCGCAGTCGCCGCAGTAAACCAGGCCTTTCAGAATATTTTCGCTCTTTCCCAGGTGATCGTACTTTCCCAGATTGGCGTGGTATTCTTTCTGTTTCAAATCACAAATGGATTGTACAGCGTCAAAGTCTGCTTGGCTGATGATGGCCTCATGGGTATTCTCCACAATGGTCCATTCCGACTTCGGCAGGAGCCGGTCCGGTATCCCGGCGTAAAACTCCGAGCGACGGCGGCCCTGTACCATATGGCCCAGGTAGACTTGGCTGCGCAGGATATTCTTTACCGTTTCCACCTTCCAGGGCTTGGGCTGGGCGAACCGCTGGTCGATCAGGATGCCTTTCTGGTACCGGTAGCAGCAGGGGGACAAAATCCCGGAATTGTTCAGCCAGCGGACAATGCCTGCATTGCTGACGCCCTCCAATTTTTTCTGAAAAATCATTCGGACCACTTCGGCGGCCTCCGGATCAACGATGATCCGGTGCCTGTCCGCTGGGTCTTTGATGTAGCCATAGGAGGCGTAGCCTCCGATAAACTCCCCATGTTTGATTTTCTCTCGCAGAACAGAGCCGGACTTTCGGGAAATATCCTTGGAATATACCTGATTCATCAGGTTTTTTAACGCGACCACCAGACAGTCGGCGGTGGTGGCGTCGGCGCTGTCATAGCCGTCCCCGATGGAGATAAAGCGGACGCCCATCGCCGGAAATACGTGTTCCAGGTAGTTGCCGGCCTCAATGTAATTCCGACCAAAACGGGACAGGTCCTTGACCACGATGCAGTTGGCTTTTCCAGCACAGATGGCCTCCATCATGGCCTCGAACCCGGGCCGCTGGAAATTCGTCCCGGTCTCGCCGTTGTCCTCGTAGATGGAAAGCAGCGTTAAGTCGCCCTGGCTCTGAATGTATTCCCGAATGAGCGCTTTCTGATTTTGCAGGGCCTCGCTGTCCTTCCTATCCCTGGTTTCCAGGATGGACAGGCGGGCGTAACCCACGGTAGCATAGGTTTTCTCAGCGGGAGCCGCAGTCTGCCTCTGCTCAGACAGGGCTTGTCCACTGTTTGCAGCCCTGATCTGGTCCTTTCGGCTTTTCCTCGCCATGCCTACACCGCCTCCCGAAGTTCATCGTCCTCCGCAAAGGAGGAGGCCACGGCCTTGGCCTGCTCAAACTGTGCCTGATATTGGAACACAATCTCAATCCGGCTGTCCTCGTAGACCAGAATCCGCTCCACCAGACGCACCAGCACATCCCGGTTCAACACGTCAATTTGGCCGAACCGCTGAAAGTATTCAATCCAGGGGCTGTCCGGGGAGGTGTTGGCCAGCATTTCATCCAGCTGATGCCGCTGCGTCTCAATGGACTGTTCAACTTCTTCACAATCCTTGGTGAAAATGCGCTTGAAATCGTAAAAATCCTCCTTGGATACCTCACCGCTGGCATAGCGGCGGTAGAGATTGTCCCTGATTTCCTGTTTTCGGGCCAGTTCCTGCCGCAGAGTATCCAGCCGGCGGTCCATCCGCTCCAGCGTCACCCGCTGCATGGGGCGGCGGCTGATGGCCTCCAGCGCTCCACGCAGCTCCGCTACCATCTTGATGTGAAAGTTGATCCCCTCCAGCACTGCCTGCTCCAGCTTGGTCTCGCTGATGCTGTGGGTGGAGCATACCGATTTATCCGCCCGGTGGGCGGCGCAGACAAAATAACCGTAGGTCTTTTCGCCATAGAGACTGGTTTTTCGGATCATATTGCTCTTGCAGTCCCCGCAGCATACCAGCCCCGACAGAGGATAGACCACGCTGGCCCCGGGGGCCTTTCGGGTATCCTTGCCCTTCAAACGGGCCGCAAGTCGGAAATCCTCCTGACTGATAATGGCCTCGTGGGTCCCCTCCACCCGCATCCAGGCTTCAGGCGGGCGCTCGACCACCGTCCTGACCTTGTAATTGGGAGTGGTGCGCTTGCCCTGAGTCATAATGCCCAGATAGACCTCGTTTTCCAGAATACGAAGTACCGCCCGGGCGCTCCACTTGGCTTTGCTCTGCACCTGGTAGCCGGTCTTGAAGTTGATCCCCTTAGACCGCTTGTACTCCATGGGAGACAAGACTCCCAGTGCGTTCAGATCATCCGAAATGGCCTGACAGCTTTGTCCGGCAATGCGCCGGGCGAAAATCTCCCGTACCGTCTCAGCCGCCTCCGGGTCAACTACCAAGCGGTTTTTGTTCTCCGGGTCCTTGGCATAGCCATAGACCGCGAAGGAGCCGATAAACTCCCCGTTCCGCCGCTTCACATCCAGGTGGCTACGGATCTTGATGGAGGTGTCCCGGCAGTAGCTGTCGTTCATCAAATTTTTGAAGGGCAGCATCAGGCTGCTGGAGCTGTCCAGGTGGGCCGTATCATAGTTGTCATTGATGGCGATAAAGCGCACTCCCAGGGCCGGGAACAGCTTTTCGATGTACTGGCCTGATTCGATGTACTCCCGTCCAAACCGGGACAGGTCCTTGACCACCACGCAGTTGACTTTGCCGGACTTCACCGCCTCCAGCATCTCCCGGACGTGGGGCCGGTCGAAGCTGGTGCCGGTGTAGCCATCGTCGTAGCCCTCCATGACCAGGTGCAGTTCCGGGTCACGGTCGATGTAGGCTTGGATCAGGTCGCGCTGATTTTTGATGCTGTCGCTTTCCGCCTTTTTGTCCAGGTCCTCCTTGGACAGACGACCATAGGCGTAACAAAAAAATTCCATGAGAAAACCTCCTGACATTCCCCGCAACATGCGGATTTTCAGTCAGAAAGCACTCATGGAATACCCTTATCTGATTTGATCCGCATTCAGTATATCAGCTTTTTCGCTCTGTGTAAAGGGCGAGTTTTATCGGCGCTGTCATTTAGAATGTTCCAGGCACTCCTCCAGGACAGCCTGGAGGGGCCGGGTTCCGGCAAAGGAGGTCTTGACCAAAAGACCGCCGCAGCGGTAGACGAAGGGATTGCCCTTCATCTGTCGGGCGGCTTCCCGGATTCGCTCGGCCGGCGGAAGCGCTGGGTTTACATGGATGTCCCGGATATCCGGCACTGTGGCCGGGTCCACGGAGCGGATGTCGGTTTCCTTCATTTGCGTGTACTGTTCTGCTGTGATCTTTTCCCGCATAAGATGACCCCCTTGTAAATAATAGGGGAAGGCACCCCAGACATGGTCTGGAGTGCCTTCCTTTTTTGACAGCTTAATAATAACACAGAATTAAACGCAATTACAACTACCTTCTAGCGGCAGATACAGCGAAGTACAGCCGCAAATTTCCCGCAAAAGCCGCGCAAATCGGTTTAGTTGAGTTTTGCGACGTACTGGTACATCCCCGTCAAAGTCTTCAACGCCTTGGCTTTTAACGTTTGGACTGTCCGGATAGATAAATCCAGGGATTCAGCCACTTTTTCTTGGGATAACCTCTCAAAATAGGACAAATGTATCACTTCTGCTTGACTGGACTCCAAGAGCGAGATGTAGTAATCCAGCCGCTTCTGCTTCTGCTCCAGCTCCACCAGATGCGCCACAATCTCCTCTTTTGTGTCAGCGTTCAGCTTATCAACCTTGCTCTGGTAGTTGAGCGCGATGTAGAGGGTCTTGTCGGAGATGTGGCCCTCGGTGTGACTGCTGCCGCCAGCACCATGCCCCAAGGCCATCGCACTGATTATCTCAGCCTCGGATGTACGGGCGGGGTGTTCCAACTCGTAGTGTAGCAGAGCGATCTTCCGCGTGCGCTCCTGATAAGTTTCCAGCAGGTTGATTACATAGGATCGCATATCGTTATTCATAATGAATTTCCTTTCCAATCAAAATTTATTGTTGTACTGTGAAGCGATAAATGTGATTGGCGGAGAACGACACCTGGGATAAACCCCATAGGTATAAAAAGAGCGGCCGAATCCACAAAGCTGTGAAAATTCGGCCGCTTGGTACGCATTGAGATATCTTGTCGATGTGACTGATCGGGCAGGCGGAGGTTTTGTCGATCCTTGAACCGGCTCCCTTCTATTCCTGCGAGAGAAATTGAGACAAGGACGCCTGAATGCTTTCAAGTAAGCGGTGTGTCCTGGCACGTCATACCGGCGGACATTCTCAATACGATGGATTGTCCATCGCATAGGAACTCCTTCCGTTTACGGCTGGCACACAGACGGCTTATCTCCCTTCACCAAGGGGAAAAGTGGCAGTTTTACTGCCGCCTGCCGGGGTGGTTGAATCCCTCCGTTTGTCTTAATACTGCCATTGGAGATAGTATAGAAACTAAAAGGGGCGTGTTCGGGGCTTTACCGGGGCTTTATCGGGGCTGTTTTCGCATATTTCGACAAAAAAGTCAGTCAGCAGAATTTCCCTAAACAGGATGCCATTCTGCTGACCGATATTGATTTATACATATTTAATCTGGTAAAACAAATTTATATCCGACTCCGCGCATATTTTGAATGTAGTCTTTATCGACAGTGGCCAACTTCTTTCGGAGTTTCTTGATCAGTGATTTTACAGCTTCATCCACAGCTACAGTGGGTTCATCATCCCAGATATGGCTGTAAATCTGTCCACGGGAAAATACCTGACCAGGATAAGCAGCGAGGCAGTGCAGCAAGTCAAATTCTTTACGACTCAATTCCAGCGGTTTACCATCCACCATAACTTGTCTGTATCGGGGACTGATGATCAATTCTGCCCCACGGATAAGAGGCTGATGTTGTTCATGATTAATGTCTGAATCAATATATAATCGCATCAAGGCGTTTGCCTGTGCAACACAAACCTCTATATTCAGCGGTGTTTCGAGATAAGTATCTGCACCTGCATTGAGAAGCGTAATGATTTCCTCCGATGTTAAAGGAGCAGTAAGTACTAAAATTGGAGTGTGGTTCGTACACCGCATTGTTTTGAGCAGTTCCATACTGTCTATATCATCAAGTTGGATATCCAGAATAACCAGACAATAATCCTGCTTCATATAGCTGGTCAGTGCTTCCACCGCAGATGTTATGCAGCACACCTCTGTCAAGCTATCCCGTAAGCCTTCTCGTATACTCTGACATGTGGCTAAATCATTATCCACAACTAATATCTGTCTCTTTATGCGGATCACCCCTTATTTGGTTGCAGTCAAATGTCTTATTTTAAGTAGACCAGATCCTTTTCAAAAGCATATTCATTCCCCCAAGCCTCCAATGTAATAAGAGAGGTTTTTGCCACATTGATGCCCTCTACTGTCCCTTTAGAAACGGTAACTGCCGACTTTTGTCCCTTCCACAACAGGGTTATAAGCTCAGCTTACTCCACGCCTTAGAGAGATTGGGGCAGAGCCTTAGCTTGCCGCCCAGTATCTACAGGCCGCCGTACAGATAGCGTCTCAAGCAGTTGCCCCTTTCGGCTTAATTCTCTCATTCAGAAACAGCAGAAATAATCAAGGCCGTGTGTACTGTTCCAGCGACATGAACTGTACGCTATTTTCTTTCGCAAACAATTGAATCGGCTTGCCGCTGGCACCATACAGGCGGACAGTCAGGGCCGCCACGCCGTCAATGTAGAAGATACCTACAGAGCCCTCCTGAATGTAGGTGAAGGAATAAATCTCACCCGGCTGGAGCTCCGCTGCCGTCTCAGTGATTAGGGTGTCACCCTCATTGAACCAAAGCTGGAGCTTGTGCTCAGCGGGATCGACTGCAATGAACTTGTTCAATCCGGGGTCGCCGTCAAAGTCAAAGCTCAGGCCAAACATTCCCTCTTTCTCATAACAGAACTCGCCGCGGATCAGAAAGCTCTCATAGCAGGTAAAGACATCCGTATAGGCGTAGGAGTCTTTCGCCTTCACCAGCACCTCCGGGTTCTTTACTGCCAGCGCCCGGCGGGCGGTAAAGCCTTCCGCCACAGCATCCACCGGCTCCAGCGCCAAATCCCCGTTTTCCTTCTGAATGATCTTCTGTACCGCCAGATTGCCCGCCCAGTCGGTGACTCCCACGGTGGAAGACATCACCTCAGACCGGCGGGCCCAGCCCACCATGTAGGAATTTTCGCCGTCCTCCACATGCTTGGCGGCGTAGAACAGTTTGCCGTCCAGACGTTTGGCCTCTCCATAGGGGCCGTAGGGGGTGTCGGAAGCGGCAAACCAAAGGGTATCGTCCTGGCCCGAGTAGGTGAGATACCAGGTGTTGCCTAGGCGGAAGGTGTCGCTGCACTCCAGATTCCAAAAGCTCTCGGTGGGGTCGGAAAAGATGATGCCGTCATAGGTGCTGGTCTGCAGGTCGGCGCTCAGAGTAAACTTCAAGATCCGGGCCACGCCGTCTTGAGCGGCGGTTACCGTCAGGGTGATACTCCCGCTGTCAGGATCGTAGTAGGCCTGGGGGTCGCGGAAGTCCCGCTTCTGGCCCAGTGCCTCGGGCGGGATCAGTTCCCAGTCCGGCAGCTTTGTAAAAGCCAAGGGGCTGTCCCCCTCCGCCACCAGAATTTTTTCTTTAAACTCCATGGGCCCATCGGTGTGGCCGGTGTAGAACAAATAGTATTTCTCACCCACCTTTACCACGGAGCCAGTGCCGATCCAGTCATCCTGAGCGCCCGGGGTAGACTCCAGAATCGCCTCGTCATATTCGATGTAGCGGACAAAATCCGTGGTGGTGGCCAGATAGAGGGAATGGTTGCGGGAATCGCCCTTATCCTTCAGGTAGTAGATGTAATAGACGCCGTCCTCATAGAAGGGCATAGTGTCCCCCACATAGGGCTGCTCGCCTCCATCCAGGGCGGGCCGGAAATAAGCCCGATAGTTGTAAGCCGCCTCCTGCTGCTCCGGCGTAGTCAGTTGGGAAAAATCTTTGTCATTTCCAGGGTCGGCAAAGCTGCCGTCTCCATTGGAATTTTGTCCGCAGCCGCTGAATAAAAAAATGGTCAATAAAAACAATACCAAGCAGATTGGTGCAGCCCCAATATTCATTCCAGCTTTTTCCTTCCGCATCACAGACCACCTCCATCTCCGCTCATAAGAGCTTCCACCTCTGCCTGTTCTGGCATGGAGCGGATTGCTCCCTTTCTGGTGGTGACAAGATAAGCGGCGGCGTTAGCGAAGCGCAGCATGTCGGTCAGATCCGCTTCTGTCAAATTTTCTGTGCCGTGTTCCAGAACAAAGTTCAGCACGCAGGCGCAGAAGGTGTCCCCCGCGCCGGTGGTCTCGATGGTGCCGCCCAGCTTGACGGCGGGAACAAACACCCGCCTGCCTCCGTAGTAGGAGCAGCTGCCCTCTGCCCCGGCGGTGACGTTCAAAATGCGGATGTTGGGGTACTCCGCCTGAAGGACAGCGGCGCCCTTGTCAAAGTCCGTCTGGCCGGTCATAAACTCCAGCTCATTGTCGGCAATCTTCAGCACGTCGCATTGCCCCAGCCCCCAGGCGATCTGCGCCCGGGCATCCTCCAGACCGGCCCACAGGGGCGGGCGGAGGTTGGGGTCAAAGGACACCAGAGCTCCGGCGTCTTTTGCGCAGGCCACTGCCTTTTTGGTGGCCTCGCGCACGCCGGGATGGGTCATGGACAGAGTGCCGAAGTGGAAGACGCGGCTATTGGCGATCACATCCTCCGGCACCTCATCGGCGGTAAGCAGCATATCAGCGCCGGGGTCGCGGTAGAAGGAGAAATCCCGGTCGCCGTTGGCGAAGGTCTGCACAAAGGCCAGGGTCGTGTGGGCGGCAGGGTCCATCACCAGATTTGTCAGGTCGATGCCGGCCTGTTCCACCACCCCGCGGAGCTGGCGGCCAAACATATCCTCCCCCACCTTGCCCACAAAGGCGGTGGCCTTCCCCAGTTTTTGCAGCATGGCCAGCACATTGCAGGGCGCGCCGCCGGGGTTGGCCTCCAGCAGCGGATTTCCCTGTTCGCTGACTCCATTCTGCGTAAAGTCGATCAGCAGCTCTCCAAGGGCCACAACGTCGAATTTTCGATTCATTTCTGCCTCCTATTCCCCGTCCAGATCGTACTTTTCAATGTCCATGGTGACCTCCCCGTCAGCAAAGAACCGAAAGCCGTCGGCGGACAGATCGGTATACATGGTCGCCGACAGGGTCTGCTCGCCGTGATTGACAAAAATCTCTACGCTGAAGCGGTCCAGGATCATACGGAAGGTGATATTCCCCCCGTTTTGGGGGACCTTACACCTCCGCTGGTGGATGATGGCCCGGCGTGAGCCGGAGAATTTGCGGTCGATTTTCAGAACGGACTCATAGGGCCGGAAGCTGATCGCTGTATGGTAAGTATCGTCCTGCCCGAACCAGACGGAGAATTTTTTATAAATATGTTCCTCATCGCCGGGCCTCAGGGTGATGGTGACGTCAACCTTTCGGCCCTTGATCCCTTCCAGGGTCAGCTCTCCCTGGAAGTCTACATTTTGATAGGAGACACGTCCGCTCCGTAGCCCGTCCAGCTCACGGACCGGACACTGATACAGCCGGCCATTTTTGATGGACAGCTCCCTGGGCACCGTCATCTGTCCAAACCAGGGGGCTTTCAGGGATGCGATGGACAGGGTGTCCCAGTTCTGCATCCAGGCGATCATGATCCGCCGGCCATCGGGGGCCAGCAGGGTCTGGGGGGCGTAGAAGTCGATGCCGTAGTCAATGGCCTGGTCGCGCTCCTCCTGGAAGGTCTTGCTCTGCTCATCAAAGCTGCCAATCAGGCACAGGGTCCCGTTGCCGTTGTGGTACTCGAACCCACTGGGCAGCATATCCTGGGGGCTGGTCAGAAGGACATATTTCCCGTCCAGCTGGAAGAAGTCCGGGCACTCCCACATCAGGCCGAACCTATTTTTGTTTTCGGCCAGCACACTCTCGAACTTCCAGTGGAACCCGTCCGGGCTGGAGTAAAGGAGGATCTGGCCGCTGCCGTCGGCCGGGCGGTTCCCCGCCACGCAGCGGTAGGTCCCATCCGCCTCCCGCCAGATTTTCGGGTCCCGGAAATCCACCTTGCTGCCGCCCTCGGGGATGTCCTCGCCGGTCAGGACCGGATTGCCGGGGTACTTCTCATAGTTCACGCCGTCTCCCACCGCGACGCACTGGGTCTGCCTGTCGTCACTGGTCCCGTCCGGCAGCTTGGGCCCGGCGGAGACACCCGTATACATCAGCAGCTGCCGGCCGTCAGCCAGCTCCACCGCGCTGCCGGAAAAGCACCCGTCCTTGTCTGCCGGCGTATCCGGGGCCAGGGCGGCCGGGAGATACTCCCAGTGGAGCAGGTCCTCACTGACCGCGTGCCCCCAGTGCATGGGGCCCCATTTGGATTCGTAGGGGTAATACTGATAAAACAGGTGGTATTTCCCCTGGTAATAGGAAAAGCCGTTGGGATCGTTCATCCATCCCACCCGGGAAGACAGGTGAAACAAGGGGCGGGCCTGGGGCGGGATTAGCTGCTCCGCGATCTCCTCATGTCTCCGCGCTTCCCTTAAAATGTTACTGCTCATAGGAACCTCCATCATTGCACACGCCCGCCATAGAGGGCGTTTCATTCTGACCTTTTTAAAACGCCCCCGCCCCCACAGGGGGACGGGGGAACGTAGGAACGGCAGCTCTCTGCCTGGGAATGCTTACTTCTGGGCCTCCAGATAGGCGTCGAAATACTTCTGATACAGGGCCACATACTCGTCCAGCTTATAGGACTGGAGGTCGGCCTGGAACTGATCCCAGTCGGCGTCGGAGAAGCCCTCCAGGACGGCGCGGGCCTTGAACTCGTTGATGCACTTGCCGATATCGGCGCCCAGGTTGGAATCGGTCACGGAGTCCTCCTGGGTCATGAAGAAGCTGGGCAGGCAGTATTTGGCGGTGCAGACGGGGGTGTAGATCTCCTTGATCCAGTCCAGGCGGTAAGCGGCGTCATCAGGCAGAGTGACGTACTCGCCGTAGTAGCTGTCCAGAATGGCCAGAGGGCCGTTGACGCTCTCGGCTTCCCGGACCTCCACGGGGGACTTGTCGCCCAGAGGGGCGTGCTGGAGCATGGGCTCGCCCTTGGCATTGGTGCCCATGGTGAAGATGTCGAAGCCGTCATCCTCGCCATAGGTGCCCCAGTTGTTCTGGGGGGACTGGAGGGGCGCGTACATCTGGTCCAGCCAGGCGCAGACCAGGGCGGGATTCTCGGCCACGGAGGTGACAACGCAGCGGCCGCGCTGGAAGCCGGAGGTGTAGGAGGCGGTGGCGGGAGTGAGGTTCACGGTGTCAGCCTTCAGCATGGGCAGGGGCGCCCAGCCCTCCAGGGAGGGGGCGACGTTACCCACGTCCCAGGTGAAGCAGACACCGTAGCGGCCGCTCTTGCCCTTGGCCACGTAGGTGGACCAGTCTTGGGTGAAGGCTTCCACGTCGATGAGCTTCTCCTCATACAGCTTGTGCAGCCAGGCGGTGCCCTTCTTGAAGCCCTCGGAGGTGGCCACGCTGACCACCTTGCCCTCGTCGGTCACGGCCAGGTGCTTCCCGGCGTCGGGGTCGCCGTAGCCCTCGCCAAAGCCGTTGATGAGGATGAAGGGGTCCTGGCCGCCGTCGTTGACGATGCAGGACATGGGGATGATGTCGCCGTCGATGTTGAACTGGGCTTTCAGGGCGGCGGCGTTGTCACGGAAGGCGATGAGGACAGCCTCGAACTCGTCCACGGTGGTGGGCATCTCCAGGCCCAGGAAGTCCAGCCACGCGGTGTTGATGAAGGGCATGTTGCCCAGCAGCTGGATGGCGGTGTTGTGGTAGCCCAGCTGCTCGATCCAGGGCAGGCCCCAGATGTGGCCCTCCGAGTCCCTGCACATGGCCTCATACTCAGGCACCTGCTCAAAGACCTTTTTCAGGTTGGGCATATACTTGTCAATATAGTCCTCCAGGGGGATGATAACGCCCTGCTTGGAGTACTTCAGCAGATCGACCTCGCCAAAGCCTGCGTCGAACACGAAATCGGGCAGGGTCTTGGCGTTGGACATCTCCAGCTGGATGGTGTCGCCCCACTGGTCTTTCTGAATGGCCCGCCACTCCACATGGACGTTGGTCTGCTCCTCCAGGCGCTGGAAGATGGTGCGGTTGTTGGGGTCGGACTCGGTGCCGGCGGGGAACTGGGTCAGGCCCTTGATGGTGGCCTTTTCCGCCAGGGGCATGGCCACCTCAGCGGGGTCTACCTCCAGACCCTTGCTGTTGCCGCCCAGCTTGTTGCCGCCGCAGCTTGCCAGCAGACCTGTAGCCATGACCAGCGCCAGGGCGAGGGAGATGCTCCTGCGAAAGAACTTTTTCATATCGATTCTCCTTTTTATGATAGTTGTGGTTGGCACGCTTTACGTTTCTTGAAAAAGGGGCCTTATCCCTTCACTGCACCGGCCATAATGCCGTTATCGAAGTACTTTTGGAAGAAGGGATACATGATCATCAGGGGAATGCTGGAGATGATAATCGTGGCGTACTTGAGCAGCTCGGCCAGCTGGGCCCGCTCGGCGGTGCTCTGGATGTCGGAGACCATACCGGCCTCAGGCTGGCTTTGGATCAGGATGGAACGGAGGACCAGCTGCAAAGGCTGCTTAGCGGGGTCCTTCAGGTAGATCATGGCGTCAAAGTAGCTGTTCCACATGCCCACGAAGTTCCACATGGAGATGGTGGCGATGATGGGGGTGCAGACGGGGATCAGGATCTTGAAGAAGTAGGCCATTTCGGTGGCTCCGTCAATGTCCGCGGCCTCCTGGAGGTCCCGGGGGATGCCCTGGTAGTAGGTACGGGCAATAATCATGTTCCACACGTTGAAGGCGCAGGGCAGCAGGATGGCCAAGGGGTTGTCCAGCAGGTTGAGGTCGTTGATCAGCAGGTAGGTGGGGATCAGGCCGCCGCCGAAGAACATGGTGATGACAAAGATCACATTGAAGAAGCCTCTGCCCCGGAAATCGGGCCGGGACATGGGGTAGGCGGCCAGCAGGGTGACGACCCCGCCCAGGATGGTGGCTTCAATGGAGTAGAGCAGGGCGTTCTTAAAGCCCACCCAGATCTGGGCGTTGCCCAGCACCCGCTCATAGGCCATCAGCGTCCACTTGCTGAAATCGAAGGTCACGCCCTTGTTCTGGAGGGTGATGGGGTCGATAAAGGACGAAAGGATGATATAAATAATGGGAAAAATAATGGCAGCCAGAAACAGGCCAAGGATGGTATATGCCACGATCAGGAGGGCCCTGTCGCCGGCGGACTGCCGGGCAAAGGCGCTGTTTTTTTTATGCTTCACACATTCTCTCCCCTTTCTGTCAAATGCCCTTGCCGTCGTTCATTTTCTTGACAACGGCATTCATGGAGATCAGGAGGATCACGTTGATGACGGTATTGAACAGGCCCACGGCGGTGGAGAAGCTGTAGTCGCCGTTGATCAGGCCCTGCTTATACACATAGGTGGAGATGATCTCGGAGGAGGCCATATTCAGGTCGGTCTGGAGGGCGTAGGCCTTCTCAAAGCCGATGCTCATGATGTTGCCCACCGACATGATGAACTGGATGAGCACCGTGTCCTTGATGGCGGGCCACTCCACCGCCTTGATCTGCTGGATGATGTTGGCGCCGTCCAGGATGGCGGCCTCCTTCAGGTCCTTGCTGGCGTTGGAGAGGGCGGCTGTATAAATAATGGAGGCCCAGCCTGCGCCCTGCCAGATTCCGCTGGCAATATAGATGGTTCGGAATGCCTCCGGCATGGTCATAAAGTTATAGTTGGTACCCAAAAGCATATTGATCATGCCCGTGGGAGACAGAAGAATCCGCACAATACCGCACAGCACGATGACAGAGATGAAGTTGGGCATATACAGCACCAGCTGGATCTTTTGCTTCCTGCTCTTGCTCAGAATGCGGTTGAGCAGGAAGGCCAGCAGGATGGGGGCTGGAAACCCCCACAGCAGGCCGAACACGCTCAGCTTCAGGGTATTGGCCAGGTAGCTTAGGAAATCCGGGGACGTCAGGAAGCGCTCAAAGTGATACATCCCCACAAATTCGCTGCCAAAGATGCCAGCGAAGGGGTTGTAGTCCATGAACGCGATGGCGATGCCGCCCATGGGGATGTAGCGGAAAACGATCGTCAGCACAAAGGCAGGCATGATAAAGAATGCGTACAGCTGCCAGTGCTGCCGGATGTACACCAGAGAGTTGTGCAGCCTGGTGTTTCCGCCCGTTGGGACAACAGCGCTTGTCTGGGACTTGCTCATAGATATTCCTCCTTCTGTTTTTTCCTCTCCCGGAAAATGAGCAAATACACCATCCGAATTAAAATGTATGTATTTGAACATTTCTTGGATTCGGTAAGTTTACATTAGCACGACACCTTGCATATGTCAACTATATTTCCGCGTTTGCAGTGTAGAATTTTTGGGGCAAATATTGTGACAATTGATATTGTCATTCGCACAATCACAAACTTGACATTTGCACCTATTTGTGGTACGATGTGCAAAACAAAATTAAGGAACCTCTGATTGATTCGTGTTTCCCCGTCTCCGGCGGGGGAAGCGCCTGAAAATTCAGGGCTTAGAACCGTGAGGACCAATTCGATCAGAGGTTCCTTGAAAAGGTACAAAAGTGAGGAGGCATTCCATGAAACGGGTCACCATTCAAGATATTGCGGACGCCCTGGGTGTTTCACGAAACACCGTGTCTAAGGCAATCAACAACTCTGACGGTCTGGCGGAGGCGACAAGGGAAAAAATTCTCCAGAAAGCGGTGGAAATGGGCTATAAGCAATTCTCCTATGTGGCCGCCCTCTCAGGAAACAGCAGGTTTGTTCCCTCCGGGGACTCTGAGCCCCCCGCCGCGGCCAGCGAAATTGCCGTGTTCACCGCAAACCTCTCCCTGCTGTCCAACCACTTCGCCATTCCCATGCTGGACCGGTTCAAGCAGGAGCTGTCTCAGCTGGGCTATTCGTTAAATATTTATAAGGTGGACCGGGAGAATCTGGCCCAGCACACCCTCCCGGCCACATTCGACCCGGAACGGGCCAGCGCCATCATGTGCATAGAGATGTTTGACCGGGCCTATGACGAGATGGTCTGCACGCTGGGACTGCCTGTGCTGTTCGTGGACGGCCCCCATAAGCGGTATGGCGATTCTCTCCCCGCCGACCAGCTGCTGATGGACAATACCACCGGGATTACCAAGCTGGTCCATGATTTATTGGGGAAGGGCATCCGGAAAATCGGCTTTATTGGCGATTATGAGCACTGCCAGTCCTTTTTTGAGCGCTATGTCGCCTTCCGTTCCGCTATGACCCTGGCCGGCGTCCCCGTGGACGAGGCGTTCTGTATCAAGCGGCATTCCACGGATATGGATGTCCCCCTCTCCGCCCTGCCGGAGCTGCCGGAGGTGTTTCTCTGCGCCAACGACTTTATCGCCGTGGACACCATGCAGGCGCTGCGCAAGCTGGGCAAATCGGTCCCAGGCGATATCCTTTTATGCGGGTTCGACGACGCCCCGGAATCCAGGATCATGACCCCGGCGCTGACCACCGTCCACATCCACACCCAGATCATGGCCTTTACCGCCCTCCATCTCTTGCTGTCCAGAATGAAAGAGCCCTATCTGGACTACCGGACCGTCTATACGGCTACTGAGCTGATCTGCCGGGATTCCACAAAGCTGACCGTGAAGGAGGAAGTGAAATGAAATTTCTTTCCTACGACAGTCCCTTTGGCCAGCTGATGATGAAGCTGTGCTACAGCTGCTGCCTGAATATCCTCTGGTTCCTCTGCTGCATCCCCATCGTTACCATTGGGGCGTCCACCACGGCGCTGTACTACACCTCCCTGAAAATCGTCCGGGGGGAGGACCACGCCTTGACCCGCATGTTCTTCCGCTCCTTCCGGGAAAATTTCCGCCAGTCCACCGTCCTGTGGCTGATCCTGCTGGCCATTGGCGGGCTGCTGGCCAGCGACGGATACATCGTGTACCATCTCCGCGCCTCCTCCACCGGCGCCGCCGCCGTTCTGTGGACCTTGATCCTGGCCCTGGTGATCGCCGCGGCGGTGGCTTACACCATCATTTTGCTGTTTGTCTTTCCACTGGTGGCCAGCGTCTCCAACACCAACTGGGCCATGCTGAAAAATTCCTTTTTCATTGGGACCCACTATCTCTTCTGCACCATTCTGGTGTTCGCGGTACATTTTGCCATGTTCTTTCTGGTGGTCAGCGTATTTACCCCGCTGATCATCTTCGGCGAGGGCCTGTGCGCCCTGCTCAGCGCCTATCTGATGAACAACGTGCTGCGCGCCTGCGCCTATGACCCGGAGGAGGAGGGCGCCCCGGAGGCTGGTGGGGACATATGAGTCTGACAAAAGAGGAAACGGCCGCCCGGAGGGCGGCCTTTCAAAAAATGAGCCTGGCTGGCAAAACGGAGTATATCTTTACCTACTTTAAGCTTCCGATCCTGCTAGGTCTTATCGCACTGTATCTGGTATGCTCCGCGGCGTACCGGCAAATCACAAAAAAAGAAGTTATTTTGTACACGGCCCACATCAATATTTCTGTTGGGGATGAGCTGGAAGCCCGGCTGACCGGGGGATTTCTCTCCACCAGCGGGGCCGATCCCAAACGGGCTGAGATCGACCTGTCCCGGGGGCTCTATTTGTCGGACGACCCCGCTCCCGAGGACCACGAATATCAGTACGCATCCAGCCTGAAGCTCATGGCCGCCATCAATGCGGAGCAGATGGACGTCGTCCTGATGAACCAGGAGGGGTATGATATTTTTTCCCAGAGGGGCTATCTCCTTGACCTGTCCGGCCTGCTCACTTCGGACGGCGCCCTGTACCGCCGTCTGGAGCCTCACCTGGCCGTGAACACAGTGATCCTGGAGGACAACTCCATTGAATACACCCTCAACCAGGCGGAGCAGTACAGGGCGGTGACGGAGGAGGTCGTAAACGGGCTCGACCTCTCCCAGTTCCCCCTGTTTCAGGGTGCCGGCTTCTCGGAGCCTGTATATCTGGGCGTGGTGGGCAACAGCCCCCGGCTTCCCGCCATTGTCCAGTATATTGCGTATTTGGCATCGTAATCTGCCCAAACGGGGAGCGGGACAGGCGGTGAGATCCGCTTGTCCCGCTCTGATCGGAGCAGCCCTTTTTATGACATTTTTTTCAACAGCCTTCTGTTTGCCGGATCATCATAGTCCTTATACGTTCCGTCATCGTCATACAGCAGATATTCAGCACCTGGATACCCCAGCAGTTCAAGGGCGTCTGTCTGAAGCTCCGCCACGCATTCGGCCGCCTTGGCAACTGGGATACATTTCCCGGAGCGAATAAACAGAGGCACTTCATTCAAGGCAATTTCCACGTAGTGGTGCCCCGGAGACAACGTCTCTTGATGGATGGAGCCGTCGGGCATGAACTTGACGAACCGCATTTCTTCCGGCAGATAGACATACCGTCCCTTCGCGTTCTGGGTATAGACGGGGGTGATCATGATCTCCCCGCCCAGCATCAGCTGGTCCTCCACCCGGGGAGCGAACGTGTCCCGTGGATACTCAAAGGCCAGCGGCTTGAAATACAGATCGTCCGAGAGGGCCGCTTTCATATATTCGCTGTAAAGATAGGGCAGCAAACGGTAGCGGACCTCCACAATGTGGCGGAAATCCTCCACACCCTCAAATTGATAGCACTCCTGCTCCCTTGTGTCGATGGCGGAGTGATTCCGCATCAGCGGCGTGAACACACCGAAAGCCAGCCAGCGCAGCAGAAGGTCCCGGGTCGTGTGGTCGCCAAAGCCGCCCAGATCCGCTCCTGTGTACAAAAAGCCGCACATATTCAGAGCTGGCATCATTTGCAGATTCAGCAGGATATGGCTCCACCAGGACTTGTTGTCTCCGGTCCAGATCCCACCGCAGCGGTGCATTCCAATGTAGGAGGAGCGGGAAAACAGCAGAAACCGCTTGTCTGGAGCAATCCGCTCAAAGCCCTCGTCCGCCGCCCGGGTCATATTATAGCCAAACAGATTATGTACCTTATCATGGCGGACCATGCGGCCGTCTACCTGATGATAGAAAGCCTTGTAATAATCCTGATGATTCTGAAGCCCTGTCAACGCCTCTCGGACCTGAAACATGGATACCGCGCCCGTCTCATCCTCCATATATTCCCGCATCAGCCGGGATGCCGCCTCCAGCCCCTCCGGCGTATAAAAGATTGCGGGCTCGTTCATATCGTTCCAGAAGCCCTCGATACCCTGTTCAATGAGGGAACGGTAGCAACTGCCGAACCAGCGCCTGGCCTCCGGATTCAAGACATCCGGAAAGTGAGTATCTCCCGGCCATACCGCCGCCACAAAATCGCTGCCGTCCGCCCTTTTGCAGAAATATCCGTTTTTGACCCCCTCCTCATAGACCGGATAACCTTTCTCTACCTTGACTCCCGCGTCGATAATGGGGATCAGTCTGATGTTTCGCTCCTTCATTTCCTTGACAAATGCGGGGAAATCCACAAATTCCTCTCCGTTTATGGTGAAATCCTTAAAATCCTGCATATAGTCGATATCCATGTAGAGCATATCAATGGGAATGTGATTTGCGCGGTATCCGTCCGCGACCCGCCGGAAATCCTCCTTTGTCCGGTAGCCCCACCGGCTTTGCCCGAATCCAAAGGCGAATTTAGGAGGAATATAGCTCCTCCCGATGATTTTCCGGAACTGCTTCACCACCGTATAGGGTGTTTCCCCATCTATCATATAGAAGTACAGATCTGCCTCCTGGCAGCTGATCTCCAAAATATCGGAACATGTATAGCCGATATCAAAGGTGACCTTGGCGGGATGATCCACAAACAGGCCAAAATTTTGTTCTCCCGCTATCACGATGAAGTTGTGGGCGCCGTACAGGGACTGTGTACTCTCCATATGGTGCGGGTCGTCCGAGGCATGGCTGATGTAGCGATGTCCCCGCTTGTTGATCCCCCTGACTGCCTCGCCCAGCCCATAGACGATATCATCCTTGGCCAGCTCATACCGCCAGCGAAAGCCGTTTTGAAGGCTGACCGTTCCGAGGGGAGGGGCTTCTTCCGTCTCTTTTATATGTTCGGCCACGGCCTCCGTCTCAAAGGGGTGCCCGTACTTGAATTTCCAAATCATAGCCATGCGCTCCTTTCATCTGCCGCAAATGGGTCACAGTTTTTCTTGCAAGTACTTGCGCGTTTACTATAACAGAGCAGCAGGGCTTTGACAACATGAAATAAAAATTTTTGATATCAATGGGGTCTAGAAATGAATGCCTACTTATTTGTCTCAAAAATCAGAATACAGACTGCGCTGGCCTACCGGTTCAACGTGATCTCCACCATTCTGATCCAGTGCCTAATCATGTACGCCATGTCCTGCTTCTGGGCCGCCGCCTATAGTGGCGCCGAGAAGGTTTCCGGCGCGAGCCAGCGGGACATGATCACCTACACCACCATTTCCGTCATCATGGGGAACCTGCTGACCATGGGCGTCCAGAACCGGATCGCTCGAAGCGTCCGGACGGGCAGCGTGGCCCTGGATCTACTCAAGCCGGTGAACATCTACGGCGTCTATCTGGCGGAGGACCTAGGTGACTGCGCCGCCGCCTTCTTCCAGAAGGCCGTCCCCCTGCTTCTGGTGGGGACGGTCCTGTTCGGGTTCCCCATGCCCGCGTCAGCCGTTCACCTCCTGCTGTTTCTGTTCAGCTTTGCCATCGGCTACCTCATCAACTGGATTCTGGCGGCCCTGCTGGGGCTGTGCGCCTTTAAGACGCTGACCCTTGGTCCGTTGGTCAACGCCAAGGGCTTCATCATGAAGCTGCTCTCCGGCAGTATTTTTCCCCTGTGGTTTTTCCCCGCCGGGTTTCGCCAGGTGCTGGAGGCGCTGCCCTTTATGAACATCTACCAGCTCCCCCTGGGCATCTACATCGGGCAGTACGCGATGGATGAGATCATGCTCCGCACGGCGCTCCAGCTGTTCTGGTGCGCGGCGCTGTGGGTCCTGTTTGACGTACTGCAAAAGAAAATGGCGGCAGCCATACTGATTCAAGGAGGCTGAGCGCATGAAAACGATAAGATATTACATCTCCGTGGCCGCTATATCCATCCGGCAGTCCATCCAATCCCGGCTGGAGTACCCCTTTATGCTCATCGGCCATGTGCTGGCCAACTGCATCCAGTGGGTGATAGGCTTTGCCACGATCAAGTTCGTGGTGGACCAGTTTGGCAGCATCGGCGGCTGGGGCTACGAAAGTCTGGCGTTTTTGTACGGCATGTCGGTGCTGAGCCATGGCCTGGCGGTGGTGTTCTTCATCCAGACCTGGGGCATGGGCTACTGGATGATTGATGGGGAGTTTGACCGGTTTCTGCTGCGGCCTATGAACCTGATTTTCCAGTTTCTGTTCGATGACTTCAATCTCATCGGCTTCACGGACATCATCCCCGGCCTGATGGTATTCGTCTACGGGTGTGTCAAGGTACACCTGACCCCGAGCTGCGGCAATATTCTGCTAATCCTCTGCACCCTGGCGGGCGGAACGCTGATCCGGGGGGCGGTGTGGATGTTCTGCGGCTCCATGTCCTTCTGGACCAGGAGTCCCGCCAATTTCACCGACATGGTGGGGGAACTGTTCGAGCGAGTGTCCATATACCCCCTTACCATCTACCCCCGGTGGGTTCAGGCCCTGTTTACCTTCCTCCTGCCTCTGGCGTGGATCACCTTTTGGCCCGTCAAGGATATTCTGGAACCGGAACCCGGCATCCTTCCTGTGCCTATGGCAGCCGTCACCCTGGCGGTGGGGCTGCTCCTGTTCACAGGGAGCTGCGTGGTATTCCGGGCCGGGATGGGGAGGTACGAGAGTGCCGGGAGCTAGGAGAGCGATCAAAGCACGAAAGAGGTGTATCTGTTTTATGGACTTTACAGAGATATTTCAGCTTTATCACAAGGACCCGCCATACAGCTGGGAATACAAAGACACCAGCCGGGGGGAGGAGGATTTCCGCCGCACGGTCTTCGCGGAGTGGGCGGATCAGAGACTGGTCATTAAAATTGCCTGTAATGATTTTACTTCCCCGCGCCGCGTACAGATCTGGCAGAAAACGGCGGCGGCTTACAGCGCTATGGGGTATTACTGTCCCCAGATCATCGCCGGTAAAAATGGGAATCTGGCGGAGACCGTGGAATATGAGGGCAGAGCCTGCGTTGTGTACGCGGAAGAGCGGTCCCGATTTCAGACGGCAGACCAGCTTGGAGAAAGGGTAATCCTGCAAAACGGACGGTATATTTACCATGACGACGCCCTCCGGTTCCTCTGCGAGGTTGGTTCGGCGGGACTGGATTTCGGGGATTTTCCCTCTGGTCTGTGTATTTTGGAGCGGTTCTGCCCCTCTGACCCCTGTGACGAAATCATGGAGTGCGCCCTGGAGTTCAAGGGGGGCATAGAGGAACAGCTCCCCCAATATACACAACGGTTTCAGGGAATATGGTCCCGCTTTCTCGCGAATCGCAGCTCTTTGGAGCGGCTGTACAGCCAACTCCCAGTCTCTGTCTTTCAGGCCGATCTGAACCCGGGCAATATTCTGCTGGACGCTGATATGCGCTTTGCCGGCGTGCTGGATTTCAACCTTTCCGGCAGGGATACCGCGCTGAATGTTTTGTTCCGGGAGCTGTGGATCAATTTTGACGAGGATATTCCCGACAAGAGGGAAAACAACATGTATTATGTGGAGAAGAACAACGAAAAGGCGCTCCAGTCCTTCCTTGAGAACCTTCTTCTGATAAAAGACAGCTATCACTTTACCCAGGCGGAAAAGAAAGCCGCGCCGCTGCTCTACCGGTATTTGCGGCCCTTCTGGTGGCGTCCCCTTCATGCGCTGAAACGGGATCAGAACGATCCGGCGAAGGTGGGAAAGATCCTGGACTGGATCGAGAATGAGCAGACGCGCGGCATTGATTTTGAGGGGATAATGGAGGCCCGGCCATGAACATCATTGAAGTGAGCCATCTGGTAAAGGAATACAAAAAAATCAAAAAGGAGCGCGGCCTGCGGGGGGCGGTAAAAAACCTCTTTGTACAGAACACAGAAACTGTACGGGCGGTGGATGACATCTCTTTTTCCATTGAAAAAGGGGACATTGTAGGCTACATAGGCCCCAACGGCGCGGGAAAAAGCACTACCGTGAAGATGCTCTCCGGCATCATGCGGCCCACCAGTGGCGAGATCCTGATTGATGGTATATCTCCCCAGGAGGACCGCAAACGGGTGGTGCGGAACCTGGGGGTGGTGTTTGGACAACGCAGCCAGTTGAACTGGGACCTGCGGCTGGGCGAGACCTTTGAGCTGCTGAAACGAATTTATCAAATCGAAGATAAAACCTATACTGAAAACCTGGGAACGCTCAACGAGATTTTTCAAATCGACCGCTTTATTGACACTCCGGTGCGCCAACTCTCCCTTGGGCAGCGAATGCGGGGTGACCTGGTGGCAGCCATGCTCCACTCGCCAGAGGTCTTGTTTTTGGACGAGCCCACCATCGGTTTGGATGTGGAGGCGAAATATTCCGTCCGGAAGTTCATCAAGGAAATCAACCAGCGCGGCAAAACCACTATTATCCTGACTACACACGATTTAGGTGATATCCAAGAGCTGTGCCAGCGGGTCATTATCATTAACGAGGGAGCGATTATTGAAGACGGTTCACTGGATGATTTGATTGACAAGATCGCCCCTTACCGCCATCTTATCATCGATTTCTATCACCCTGTCACCATCCCGCACCCTCATGCGGAGCTTGTCTCTGTCCGTGAGGCCCGTTCTGTTTACCGCTTCCGCAAGGATGAGATCACGGCCGCCCGATTGATCGAGGATATTTCCCATACAGCACCTATTAAAGAAGTAGGCTTGGAGGAGGCGAAGATCGACGATATCATTCGGACGGTGTATCAACAGGGAAGCACATGCAAAGCTTGATTGGCACTTTCCATTTTCCTTCCCCCCTTCCTTCCTATATTTTCTCTACAATATGATGAGGCCTGTCTGGCAACAACCAGACAGGCCTCTTTTTTGACAGGATGAAGGGAAAGAACTTCGTGTTGAAATTCTTTCCCCCATCTTTATATCTTACGCCGCCTTTTGAAATCGGATGCTGTTCGCTCTCACCTGAAGCTCCTGAGCCAGGAATTTGAGCGTGTTAAACTCATCATCCAGCCCGTCCAACTCCCGCTGGAGCACCTGCTCATAGTGCTTCTTTTTCGCCTCCAGGCCCTGGACCTTCAGCACCCAGCGGTCCATGACCGCCGGACTCTGGCTCCCGGACTGGATCAGGTAGTCGCACCGCTCCTGGTATGCGGCAATTTCTTTCTTCACTGCCGCGTAGAACTCCTCGGTCATTTTGCCCCGCTGCTTTTCGTCGTCGATAATGTAGAAGCTGTTCACCATCAACGGGGTGTTATTGCGGTTGAGGTCGCCCAGCAGGTTGATGAAGTCCTCAAAAATGTCCACCTTTTCCATGTAGGTCTTAGGGACAAAGTACATATGTCCAGCGATGCTTAGTTTGGTGGCGTCAAGACTGCGCAGGAAGTTGGTGCAGATGGTCTCGATCTGCTTGCGGTTGGCGCACCGCTGGTAGAGCTCGAACAGCTCCTCCGCCCGGCGACAGCACTCCCGCACATCCACCACGTCATCCATCATCAGGTTATCGCAGCGGAATATATGATCCCGCTTGTCAAAGCTGATGTTAGCCAGCTTCTCATACTGGTTGGTCCTCTGGTTCAGAGTCTCCTTTACCAGCTCCCGGGAGAGGATATCCGCCGTGTGTTTGTTGTCCCGGCAGTAGGCCAGGTAGATGTGGGTCTCGTTTCCCGTGGTAACAGGATACCGTTCCCGGATATCCCCGGTGGCGGAACGGAAAGCGTCAGCGACGGAAAGCCGCTTGCCGCCGGTGTAGGGAATGTCCATCTCATCACAGAGCTTTGCCAGGGCCTCCTTCTCCACCAGGAGATTGCTCAGGGAGAAGTAGAGGAATTTGCCCAGCATATGCTCCTTGTCACCCTGAGAGGTGCCGATGAAATCCTTCATATCAAATACGTTGTCCATAATATGTCCTTTCTCTACATAGCTGCTACCCGGCTGAGGAGGTAGTCGTCCACCCCCTTGTAGGCCGGGTCCCATGTGTATTTGGTGTACTTCCACCGCTTGACTGCCTGGACTTCCCTCCGCATAGCCTGGATGGCTTTCCGGACCTCCGGCTTGGTGTTCTGATCCATGTCCATCGCCTCCACCACCTCTGTGACGTTGAGACTGCGCAGGGTATCGGTCAGGCCGTTCAGGGCATTGACGCCGCCGATGCACACGAACAGGGCGTCATGGGCCAGAAAGCTGGCCACGTCACCCTTGAGGGGCCCCTCCGTCAGATAAGCCCGTTTGCTGGCGGTGTCGCCGGTGACGTGGACCCAGGAATAGCTTCGGGTACCGTTGGTCATATCCCGGCTGGAGAGCCAGCGGTACTTCCTGCCTGGGTCATCCGTATCGTCCAGGCGGATTTTCAGCCCCTGAATCAAGCCGTTTTTATCCCGGACCGGGATCAGAAATCCGTTTGGCCCGGACAGCGTCCAGTCGCCGTAGTAGGTACGAAAACCGGGCACACCCAGCAGATCAAATCCGCAGGAGCGGAGCAGGGAGGCGAGAAGCCGCCGGCCCTGTTCCGTCTCCGGCATACTGCGGTACTCGTTGCGCTGGATTCTATCCTCAGACAATCCGCGTTCCAGCAGATTTTCCCGATGCTTGTCCAAAAGCGTCAGATAGCTCAGCAAGGTGGAATAGGCGGCGTGCCGTTCCTCCAGGGAAACGGGCTGCCGCTCTGCTTCTGCGTTTTGAGGAGTAGGCTGTTTGGGGAGAGGATACACATTTGTCCCCCTTGCCAACTCCTGATACGCCTGTTTGTTGCTCACCCCGTTCAGCATGGCGTACAGCGTGACGCTGTTGCCATGTGCGCCGCAGAGGTTGCAGCGGAACTGGTCGGTGGCGGTGTTCAGGCTGAGATGGTACTTTCCCCTGCCGTGGTCACCGCAGAAGGGGCAGCTCGCCTCGACCTCCCGCCGCCGAAGCGTCCGGGAGTCGAGGACAAGCCCGCACCGCCTGGCCGTGTCCACGATGGGGATTTTTTCATAGACCAAGCGGTTTCACCCCTCCGTCTGACAATTAAGCGGCCCGCTGTTCTGTTGCTGTGGGAATGGGCCGCAGGGGCCGTACCTCCAGGGGCGCGCCGTGGACGCACTTGGCCATGATGACCTGCCCGGTAGGCCGCACGTTGACCAGGTCGTCCACCGATTCCATGTTGTCCACGAAAACCGGATAGTTGCGCCCGGTCAGCCGTTTCACCAGCTCGGACACCTCCATCCCCGCCCGGATCTTCTCGGACAGGGACAGCCGGTCATACCGACGGCCGTTGTAGGTGAACTTGAAAGCTGCCTTCTGCTCTCCGCTGGTCTTCATCACGTCGTACAGCGAGATGGCCACCCTGTTCATCTTCAGGGCCTCAAAGGTGAGCTCCGCCCGCTTTCTGGCGTAGATGACCACGTTGGAGATCAGAACCTTCAAAGCCTTGACCTTCTGCTGGGCCTGGGTGATCTGGCTGTCAAAGTCGGGCTGTTCCCGCTCAACGGCCTTCCGGGCCGCGGCCAACTCCGCCGCGCACCGCTGAAGCTCATCCTTGCAGGCCAACAGGCGGTCATATTCCTGCTGTGACAGATTGCCGTACTCCAGGCTGGCGGACAACCGCTGAATCTGTTCTCTCAGATTGTCCGTCTGTCCGTCTGCTGTCAGCTTGTCCCGCCGCTTGGTGAGTGTGTCGATCTCATCCTGCATCTTGATGATGTCCTCCGCCTGGAACTGGTCAAAAACCGCCTGGTCCTTGGCCTCCTGTTCCTGTAGCTGCGCCACCTGAATCCGCTGGCTCCGGCCATTGGCAACAATATGGTTGATAGCCGTCTGGATTGCCACCTGCACCTCGGGCAGGTTTTCTTCCGTTACCGGCCGGCGGCAGGTGGGGCAGGAGATACCGGGAACAAAGGCCTTCAAAATCTGGTTTTCCCGCTGGTACTGTTTGCCCAGCTCCTGGACCCTGGCGTTGGCCTGGGCGATCTCCTGAGTGAACTTGGGCTGATACTGCTGTGCCCGGCGCTGGGCCTGTTTCTGGCTCAGAGCCAGAATGTCAGCGTCAATCTGGGCCGTACTGCTGCCCTGGGCCGCTTCGTTGTATCGGGCACTCAGCGCAACCAAATCAGACTCCATCCGGGCGCGGTCCAGTTCGGCAAAGCGCTTGCCCTCCAGGGCTTTCAGTTCGCTGTCAAGCTGACTGTAACGCTCCGTCAGAGCGGCAGCGGACTGCCGCTGGGCCTCAGCCTGGGTAACAGCCTGGTCCTTCTGGCCCTGGAGGTAGATTATGTGCTCCTCCAGCTTCCGAATTTCCTCCCGCCTGTTTTTCAGAACAGCGTCGGGAGAGGGAATCTCCACACCCTCCAAGGCAGCCTGAACGCCGTCGGAAAGCTGTCCCATCACGGTTTCGTGAGGAATCATAGGCAGGTACATCTCCAGCAGGTTTTTGCCCTCATCCCCCAGCTCCTCAATAAAATAGAGGGGGTTGAAGATGGACAGGAACACATCCCGCTCGCCGAACATATCCGTCAGGTCCATCTGGCGAATCTCATAGCGGTCATAGTGGATGGTCATGCGGTTTTTTTTGCGGGTCCGGGTCAGCTCATGGGGCGCGCCCGTCTCATCCAAAAATCGGAGGGAGACGGAGACCTCGGGCTGGACCTCGTTGTGCAGCTTGTCGATGCCGCGCTCCCCGAAAAAGGGCTGGCCGGTAACGGCGAAGGCGATGGCGTCGGCGATGCTGGTTTTGCCCAGGCCGTTGCCGCCGGTGATGGCGGTCTGAGGGCCGAAGTCAAGAATGGTAGGCGCCTGATAGCACTTGAAGCCGGAGATGGTCATGCCGGTGATCTGAAACCGCTCTATCTTTTTCATAGCGTCCTCCTTTACGCCGCCTGATTCTGGTGGGCCACAATCCGGTAGTCCCGCAGGATGTAGAACACCACGGTATCCTGCTTTTGCAGCTCCAGCTTGACGCCGGTCAGCTGTGTGCCGGCGACCAGCTCCGACCGCTCGCCGATGGCGAAGGCATGGATCTGCTTTTTATCCGGCCCTTCCAACAGCGCATGGGTCGTGCTGTTGGGGCGGTTTTCCAGCCGGGCCGCGATCACGGTGTAGATACCCGCTTTACTGTCCGTCTTGGACCGGGGAAGGGGCTGGACCGGTGGGGGTGTGGCCTGCTGGCCGGCTGCCGGCGCAGGCGCGGGAGCCTCCTTCGTCTGCTTGGGGGTCAGGGTGGATTGCACCCCGCCGGCAGGGGCGGGCGTCAACTTCATCTTGCTCAAAGTGTCTGTGTAGGCTTTATCCAGCTTGGCACGCTCGGACTTTTTGATGATCCAGCTTCTGCCCAGCTTCTCAATGTCCACCCAGACGGTGTCCATGCTGTAAAGCACCCGGCCGCCAATCCCCCACTGGACAGCGGCCCGCTTCATGCTGTCGGACAGGCCGCCCTTGACCGGCTCGATGTCCGAGTCCTCGGCGCCATCCCACTTGGTGATGAAGCCCCGCTCGGGAAAATAGATGGAGATGCCGCAAAGCTGGGAATCCTTCTGCCCAGCCCTGTGCCAGGGCTTGTACTCGTTGTACCAGCCGTCCGGGCCCACCACGTCGTCCAGCCGGGCCTGGATGGCCCGGTTGGTCACGTAGGGGACAGCAATCCCTCGGAGTTTGTCCTCCAGGGTCTTTTGCAGCCGCCACTCCAGATCCTCCGGAGCGAAGGGTCTGGCCAGCTCCCGCTGGATGGTTCTCGCGTCTTTCTGTTCCATCAAATTACCTCCTCGTCAAAAAATCTTTTAAGGTTTTCCCATCCTTCACCAGAACGTCAGTGTAGTAGTGAGCGGGCGTCTTGTTCTTCATCTGCTCCAGCAGGTCGCGGAATCCGGCATGGAGCCGGTTGTTCTGCTCGGAGTACAGGTCATCGTTGTTGGGCATTCGCAGGATGTAGGCCGCCAGGGTGTGGAGCCGGGCCGGGTCCTTGTAGACCGGCAGGGCGTTGTTCCCCAGGCAGATGCTTTGATTTCCATGTACGTTGGAAAAGGGATACCGGTAGGTTGGGGTATCCTGCGTCAGCCGCTCATCCTTGACCACGCACAGACAGGCTTCTGTTACCTTGTGCTCATGCAGCAGATATTTGAAGCGAAATACCAGCCGGGGGATAGGAAAATGGGGGTACTCCGTCCCAAAATAGGAGAAGTCCGCGTACAGCTCCGGATACCGGATGTAGTAATAGGCCCATTTCTTCTCCAGCACCACGGCGATGCAGCCCTCGGGCAGCAGGCCGGTGGGATGGCGCTCATCGTCCACCCGGCTGGTCAGGATGCAGTCGGAAAGTGACTGCGGGGAGATGTTCTTCCAGGTGACCACACCCTTTTTGCTGTGCTGTTCCACCTCAACTTCCGCCCGGTCTGTGTTTATGCGGATGATCATATCAAAATCCTTGGGCATTACGCCGCCTCCTTCCGCTGCGCCGCCGTCACCAGGGACAGCGGTATGATTCTGGTCTCCTGGTTTAATTCCGCTTCCATCTTCTGGTTGAGCGACAGAAGGGTGTAGCGAATTTCCAAAAGTCCTTCCGGAACAGCCTCATGGCTGTAAAATTCTTCGCCTGTGAACAGAAGGATGCACTTGCGCCCGCGCTCTGCGAGGGACAGACGCCAGTCATAACCATAGCTGTAGCTGTCAAAACGGAAGTTTTCATGGATGGTTCGTTCAATAGTACTTCGGTACGGGTTTTTTCCTCAGTAATCCCTTTGTCCCGCTCATATTCCTGGCACAACCGGCAAAACCGGTCAATGATCGGGTCGGCAAACAGCCAGGTGTCAACGTCTTTTCTCTCATTGTAGTAGTGGGCGGTATTCTGAAAGATCCATTCCGAGGCTTCCAACCCCAGCGCATAGCAGCTGTCTTCATCTAACTCCCATATTCCAATATCATTTTTTGCTTTATCTGGTACATCGCTGTCAAAAAATATTTTTGCCAGCCGGAGTACTGAAAAAAATGTGTGATTCAATTCCTGCATAACAGCACCTCAGCAAAATGTACGGGACTTTTTGGCTGCCGGTGGCAGATTCCGGACAGTTTTTGTCAGTTGCTCCAGCTTATAGCGAGCCTGTGCAAGTTCATCATGATATTCCGCAAGCGGTTCAATATCTTCCACATCGAAAGCGCTGTAGTTGATGTCCCGCAGCAGAATAGACTCGCCGTTCATGCAGGGCAGGAGAATTTTTTCCAGCAGATATGGATTCACGCCCTCAGTAGGAGCCGGCGGCTCATCCTTTGTCTGAGAAAACCGCATAGACAGCAGCTTCAAATCCAGTTTCATGGCGTATCCTCCTCCAGCTCCAGCGTGACCGCGCACAGGGCGTAGTCGCCAGGGCAGGCAGATACGGCCTTCTCCTGTTCCGGAGAGAGGACCGCCCGTTTCTGCTCCAGGTAGTAGAGTCCGCAGTCCGGCAGGAATGCTCCTTCCATCACGGCCAGGTGCCAGATGGAGTGAGCTTGAAGCGCTTCATTGCTCCCGTCAGCTGTGACGTGGCAGACCAAGGCCTTCCCGATTCGCTCCGTCTGGTCTAAATTGATATTGTTCAGCATCCCCATCGAGTGATAAGCGATGGCTTCCTCCTGCTTCTTCTTCGCCTGGTGGAATAGGTTGAGAAAGGCCACCGGGTCCTCCCATCCCAGCACAACGCTGTAGGGGGCTGAAATGTCCTGTCCCCAGGGCTGGCTGGCCGGATAAAAGCGGGAATAAAATTTCCCCAGATCAGGAAGCAGCAGCTGGGTGACTGCGGCCCACGCCTGTTTGCGGGTCTGCTCTGTGTTTTGGGGCAGCCATTTTCTAGGTACAATGACCGCCAGATAATTGAATTTCATAGCACTCTCCTTTAATAATCCTCCGGCAGCAGCACAGTAGTGGCCGACCGGTCCCATTCGGTGATGATCCAGAATTTTACGCCGTCCTTGCTGTAGTAGACGGAAAGCAGGCGCTCGCCGCCCTTCACCGCTCTGTCGTTGACCCACTTGTCCTGCGGACACACATCGCCCCAGTCACAGTTCTGGTGTCTCTGGAGGGCAGCGAAAATTTCTGCCTTTGGGACTACCTTCAGCACATGGGGTGTCGCTACTGTCTGTCCCAGGGCAAAGGGGACAGAAATCGTTGGAAATTTCATTATGATTCTCCTTCAGGTCAACGCCCGGAACCCATGCGGGGTCAGGACGTTGAAAATCATTTTGTTGGAAATGGTCTCGTGAATCTCGGAACCGATATGTTTCCCGTTGGAGGCATACCGGTCCTCACTTTCCGTTCGGGTCACCTTGATGATCCGGCCCTTGATGATATGGGGCGTGTCGCACTGGATCAGCCCGTTTATCATCCCTGAGCCGCCAATCAGCCCAATCTGGCTGATGGACAAGGGCAGAAGCGGACGCTTCACTCCCTTGTCCAGTTCGCTGCGGGCCATAAGCTGGGCGAAGCTGTCACAATGACGCAGCTGCCGCTCCAGTTCTTTCTCGTTGAACCTCTCGCCTTTGAAGGTCTTCACCTCCAGCGGCTGGGCCGGGAGGGGATACTGGCCCTCTGGAAGCTCCGTCAGGCTGGGAATTTTGGCGGGGTCAACGGTGTACTTCTCCAGCCACAAGGTATTCTCCGGCACGTCCGCCCGGCGCTTGCGCAGGCCCATGACGGCGATCTGCTTGAATTTCTTAAACTCGCCATCGGTGAACCGCCAGACGGTCAGGCCCTCAAAGTTGTCCACCAGCACCCGGCAGATATCCGGGGTAAGCCGGTAGTAGGGAATGACATAGACCAGCAGGCCGCCGTACATCAGGTGGGGGAGGCTTTCGATCAGGAACCGCTTCTCATGCCGGGCCCGACTGCCGCTCTCATTGAGGACGGACAGATAGGGCGGGTTGAGGAACAGCAGATGGAAGGCCTCATGGCTGATCTGGCTGAAAAAGAAGCTGCCGAAGCCCACCCGATGCAGGCGGGTCTGGGCCTCCTCAGCCCGGCTTTCGTCCAGCTCTACCCCGTAGGCGTAGCAGTGATTCCCTTGAGCGAGCTGCCGCAGGGCTTTCCCACAGCCACAGCAGGGGTCTAACAAATTGGTGGTCACCTCCTCCGGGAACTGGATGCCCCGCAGAATGAGGGAGATGTTGTCTGGGTCGGTGGGGTAGTAGCCCAGCCTGACATTGTTCATCAGCCGGCCGATCACCGCCGCGTTGGTGGTCCCATCCACGGGAAATTTCTTGATGAAATCCTGGATGGCGTCGTAGACGGGGCGGTAGACATTGCTCATCAGGTCAAACCGAAGCAGGCCCGCCTGGAGTATAGCTGCCATCTTTGCGGTCTGGTATTCCTCCGTTTCCATCAGCGGGAGTCGGGCGCTGTTAATCGCCCGAACCAGATTCCGCCGGGTGGCTTGCAGCAGGGAGAAATTGTCCCGGGCGGCGGCCAGGTCGGTGTCCTTGTACTTCTCCACCCTGGCTCGCTGGATTACCATTCTCTGCGTCAAATCAGCGATGGAGCTTTGCAGGGATTTCAGCTCCTCCACCGCGTAGCACCGCTCAGGCTGCCCGCTCATAGGCGTTCCCCTCCTTCCGGAGCGTGCGGAACTCATTCAGCAGTCTGCTGTAGGACATGGTTTTTAAAACGTCCCGGGGCAAAAACTGGTTGCGGCTACTGGAGTAGTCCCGAATGTGCCGGGCCTCCCGATACAGCACCAGTTCTTCCAGCCCAAAGCTGGCCTGGGTAATCATGACGTAGATGCCGCTGCTATGCCACATCCCGATAAGGGAGCAGTCGCCGGAGACAGCGATACCGCCGGGGTTGGCGGATACGTTGTATTCCTGAAGGCCCAGGTCCTTGGCCAACGCCCGCAGGAATGTCTTTCCGGTGTTCAGAAACACCTTTTTGTCGCCATTGGGACCACTCTCCCGCTCGCCCCAGATGTAGCTGAGGTCGTGGCTGAGCAAATCGGCCAGCTTGCGCATATTCTTTTCCTGGGATTGTACCGACATTTTGATGCCCTCCTTCAAAAATTGAGAGCGCAAGGACATAAAAATCCCTTGCGCTCCATATTTCTCAGCGGCAGCTACGCCGCAGGTCTGATATCCGTTCCACTACCCGTCCCAAAAACAGGGGCGTTCTCCTCTGGGGTGCCGGGGATGATTTTCAGCGTGTACCCGGACTCCCGAGCCAGCTTAAACATCCCGATGAAGCGGTTCAGCTCCTCATCCACAGGCTCTTCGTCCTTCTTGACGGGCTCGAAATCCGCATCCATGACCTCTCTTTTGACAGGGCGGGCGGTCAGGGAAGTCCAGAAGGAGCGCAGGGCCGAGGCCAGCAGCAGCCGGAACAGGCTCCGCTTTTTCGGCTTCAGGTGGATTACCTCATCGGCTTTCACCTCGTCAATCTCGCTGAGAGCCACGGTGAGCTTCCCAGTCGCCACAAAGGCGGAGGACAGAAAACAGGACACCGCCGCGCTCTCAAAGGCGAACAGCTCCGGGGTCTGCACCCGCTTGGCGATCAGCCGCTGGCAGGTCACGCTGGCGGCCTCCAGGTCGTCCACCCGGATGTCATCGGCGGACACGGTGCCGGCGGTGATCATGCCGCCTCCGCTGATGGTCCTGGCCTTGATGCCGTAGGTAACCTTCAGACAGCCCTTGACCACCAGGCGGTCGGTCTCCAGCGTCTCATAGCGCACGGTCTCCCCCTTTGGGATGTAGACAGTTTTCATATGAATGAGTTTTAATAGGAACACTGTAATATCAAGGCTTTTCGGAGCCTGCAACCACAAAAAAATATAATCAGAGCTATCACATTACGCAAAAAGCCGTCCGGCAAGAAGGAACGGGGGCCGTAAAACAGTATTTTTGAAAAAAGCTGAAAACGTAGTGTTTTCAAGGGACGGCGTGGCTTCGGTCACGCCGTTTCCTCTTTCATCAGTTTATCCAGAGGGATAAATCCCAGGCCGTCATACTTGATGTGAATATTCTGCCGCCGCTTACCGCTGGACTTGTCCGGAGCCTCCACATAGATTGCTTGGACCAGCTCCCGGAGGGCGTAAGGGTCGAGCGTCTCAATAGACACATACTTCTGCGCCGTCTGAATGAACTTTTCAATATTCTCGCTCTGTCTCGCCTGTACCTCAATCTCCTGCCGCAGACTGACAACCTCGGCCTCAAGCTGCTTCTGCTCCGCCTCATAGCTTTGGCTCAACATATCAAACCGTTCATCACTCAGTCGCCCGCTGGCGTTGTCCTCGTAAATCTTGATGAACAGTCGCTTCAACTCGGCAATGCGCTTCTCATCCCGGTTGAGTTTCTTCCTGCTGGTCAAAATTTTCTCGGAACTTTCCAGCTTCATCTGCTGTTCCATGACCATACGGAAGTGGGCCTCGTACCGCAGAATGTAACCCGTCACCAGTTGGATATGCTTCAAAACCATGCGTTCCAGAACCTTGACACGGATGAAGTGCCCGCCGCATTTCTCTCGGTTCTTCTTGTGAAGGGAACAGTCGAAGAAATCCTGGGAGAAGTCACCATTGTTGGATGAGCCATACTGCATCTTAGAGCCGCAGTCGGCACAGTAGACCAGCCCGGAAAAGATACTGCTCCTGCCAGTGCGGGTCATGCGGTGCCTTTGCTGACGGATCACCTGGACCTTCTCAAACACATCGTCCTCAATGATGCGCTCGTGGGTGCCGGGGAAGATCGCCTGCTTTTCAATCGGGTTCTCCCTCTGCTTCTTGTCCCAAATTGAGTTGGAGTAGGTCTTGAAGTTGACAGTACAGCCCGTGTATTCCCGGCGTTCCAAGATTTTGACAACAGAGCTGTCGCCCCAGCCATAAGGATTTTCCGGGTCCGGATTCGGAGTGCTGCGGCCCTGCTGCTTCTTGTAGGCGGTCGGAGTCAATACCTTGTCGGTCCGAAGCTGATTGGCAATTTGCTGGGGGCCTCGCCCCTCCATGCACATCCGGAAAATGCGCCGTACTACCTGGGCAGCCTCCGGGTCAATCAGCCAGCGTCTTGGATTCTCCGGGTCCTTCACATAGCCATAGGGGACATTGACCGTCAGCGGCACACCTCGCTCACCTTTCGCTTTCTGAACGGCCCGGATTTTGCGGCTGGTATCTCTGGCGTAAAATTCGTTGAACCAGTTCTTGATTCCGGCAAAATCGTTGTTCACGCTGTTAGGGTCGATGGTGTCATAGTTGTCGTTGATGGCGATAAACCGGACGCCGTTCTGCGGGAAGGTAAAGTTGGTGTAGAGCCCGGTCAATGCGGAGTTCCGTCCCAGCCGGGAGAGGTCTTTCGTAATGGCGACAGCCACGTTGCCCGCTTCAATTTCCGCCAGCATTGCCTGAAATCCGGGGCGGTCATAGGTCACACCACTTACACCGTCATCCACGAAAAACACCGGGTTTGGAAAATGGTGGTCTTTAACATATTGGAGTAAGATGGCCTTTTGATTCTCAATCGACAAGGATTCCCCTGACCGCTCATCCTCCTGAGACAACCGGCAGTAGAGGGCGGTGATTTTATTCGTTGCTCCTAACATTTCTGTATCCTCCTTCAAGGGAGCAACTGTCAGTACAGGATTGGTTGACTTCATTATAGCAGAGGCAGGGGCGTTTGTCATTCAGAACCCTCCAGCTTTTCGGCAAAATTTTTGGTGGTAATGCGCTCCAACTTGTGCAGAAAGCTCTCGGTCCCCTCATAGCTACCCGTGACCGTATAGAGCGTTCCGGCGATGACCTCTGCGGCGGTTAGTTCAGGAATCCAATAGGCTGAAAGGTTTTTCACATGGATATGTCCGTTTTTATTGATTTTCAAAGCGTCATTGCTCATAGGCTCTCCTTTCAAATCTTCAAAATTGTTGTGAAATCAAAAGTGCATTTTGCACTTTTGATTTCATGGATACAAACGTGGGGTGCAAAATGCACTTGGCGTTAAAATCAGAATTGCAAAGTGCAAGTCTGATTGAAATTTTGGCGGTGACGTTGATGTGGCCCGGTGGTCGGCGGCATTCTGACGCAGACCAGAACGAAAAGTTTTCGTTCTGATTTCAAGATTGCAAAATGCAATCTTGAAATTGACTGTATCAGCATACGCAAAATCACAGGCGCATTTCGCCTTTGATTTCTCAGGGAGGTGGCGGACATTTTGACCGCCAATCAGAACGACATTTTGACGTTCTGATTCTGGTCAACGGCAAAATGTCGCAGACCAGACTGCGCCCAGCGCAGTTTGATTTGGTGAGCCGCAAAATGCGGTTTACCTACTGTGCTAACGTGGCGGAAAATTTTTCCGCCACGTTAAAAAGGATGATGTCAGCGGTCATGCTCTGTCTCCCGCCGTTTCTGCTGGGTCTGCTCCTGCTGGCGCAGAGCGGTGTCCACACAGCTTTTCACCTGCCGTAGCTTTTTCAGATCGTCACGTAGGTGCTTGTACCGCTCATACTCAGCGGGATAGTTCCGCTGTACCTCCGACAACTCCTGCCGCCACGCCTGGACGGGAATTTTATCCTCTGGGGAACGGTGCTTGTCCAGCTTCCGGCGGGCCATGTGGAATGTCCGCAGCTCGCCCTCATGCTCCAACTCGAATTTCTCCCGCTGGCCCTTCCACTTGATGGCTTTCCACTTGTCGTAGATGGGTTTGGTTTCCCGGTAGAGGTCAACCAAATGAAGCAAATCCGCTACCTCCTTCTTCCGGGCCAACATAGCTTTCAGAGAATCGTTGACGGCCTCCGTCTGCTCGTTACGGAGAGCGAGGCGGGCCTCCAAATCTTCCAGGGTAAGCAGATCATTCTCCGTCAGATAATTGACCACCTCGGCAAAACTTTTGAGATTTCCAATCCGGGCATTGCGGCTCCACGCTCCGGCATTCCTGGCGGCATAGTAGGCGTTCAGGAAGTCGGCAAGGGTTGGGGCCTGGGGCTGTCTCAATTCTTCTTTTATGGCTTTTATCCAATCCGTCAGGTCAGCGATTTTCTTCCGAAGATTGCTCAGCATTTTTCGGGCCGCTTTCACCCAGCGGTTCCAATCGCCCTTATCGGTGGAAATGCCTCTGGCCTCCATCTGGCGGACGGCCACGCCCTCATGAACAGTGGGCAATATGTCGAGACCCTGCAGCTCATAGGAGCGGTGGTCAATGCGGCACTCCAGACCCTTTTCCTCGAACTTGGCGTTGACCATAGCGGCCCACACCTCCCGCCAATGTTCCAGCGTTTCCGGGCTTCCCCAGTCGGTGGTGGGAACAGCGTCAAAGAGGGCCTTGCCGTCCTCGCCCATGATGCGGTTTCCGTTCCCGTCCAGACGGTAGACGCGCCTCTGCTTAAAGCCCCATTTGCCGCTTTCCTCGATAGGCCGGATAGGGCAGAGGACATGAAAGTGGGGATTGGGAATACCGCCGTCCTCCTTGTCCGGCTGGTGGATGGCAAAGTCGGCAATCATGCCCCGGCCCACAAGCTGCTCGGACACAAATTGCCTTGCGAGAGCGATGTTTTCCTCCAAAGAAAATTCGTTCTGCAAGGCAATGTCAAAGCTGTATGCAAGCTGGGCTTTCTTGCCGCGCTCGGCCTTCTCCACGGCGTTCCAGAGGGTAGCGCGGTCCTGGTACTCGGCGAGGACCTGGGGCGGCAGGAGAATGCCGGTACAGACCACGCCGCCCTTGTGGGTGTAGTCGCTGACCTCGCCGTAATACTCGCTATACAATTTCTCTCCAGCTCGGTAGGCCGCAGAAGCAACAACGGACTGTCCCTCGCTCCGCCGGACCTGGGTGACGTGGAGATGGAACAGGGCCAATTATCCGCCCTCCTGCTGGTCAATCATGCGTCTGACCAGAGCGGAAACTTCCGGCAGGGAAAAGATTTGCTCCGCCAGCTTTCGGAAAGCTGCTTGGCTCAGGCCGCGCACCTCCGGGGCAACGCTTTCCACGTCGGCCCCACGGACGATAAGCCTGTGGTTTCGCTTCTTCCGCTCGCCCTCGGTGTAGTAGCGGACACGGTTCTCCAATCGGCGCTGTCGGTGCTGGTACTGCTCCCGTTTGGCAATGGCCTCGTCCCGCTCTTTCTCCAACTGCTCTCGTGATTTTTTCATGCTGTTTGTCTCCTTCGATTCAGAATTTTGAACATAAAAAGACCGCTTACCGGGGGTGTCCGGTAAACGGTCAGGGGTACAGTGTTCGCTTTTGCCCCGTTGAAACGTGACAGACGCGAAGCGGGTGTCATGTTTCAGCGGGGGTGCAGGGATAGCCGCAAAGCGGCGCAAGGGGTGCAGCCCCTTGTACGGAGCGCAGCGACGCAAACGGCCCGGACTTTCAGAAGTCCGGGCCGCAGCCTCGCAGAGCGCACGATACATGGTCGCAGACCATGTATAGAAGTGCGCCGTTCCGGTCCCCCTACTGATAGCTTTCCAGATAATTCTTCAACATCTGCGCCACCTGTGCGCGGGTAGCCTGCCTCTGGGGGCCTAACCGCCCGTCTCCGTAGCCATTCAAAATGCCGTTCTCCACGGCCCAGCGCAGGGCTTCCAGAGCGTAGCCGCTGATTTCGCTCTCGTCGTTGAAATGCAGCTCCTTGTTGGTAGCTACGGGACTGCCGGAATACCGCCAGAGCATGACCGCCAACTGCTCACGGGTGATATTGTCATTGGGGCCGAACATACCGTTGCCGTAGCCGCCCACGATGCCGCACTCCGCAGCCCAGGTGATCGCCGTGGCATACCACGCGCTGGGGGCCACATCGGTAAAGGCGCTGCCACCCGTCACAGCGGGTTTGCCCTCCCTGTTGTAGAGAATCTGTGCAAGCTGGGCGCGGGACAGGTGATTGTCCGGCCCGAACAGGCCGTTGCCATAGCCGCCCATCAGACCATTCCGCAGAACATAGTCCACGGCCTCGTGATACCATGTCCCCACGCTCCGCAGGTCGGTGAAGCTGCGAGAGGGGCAGTCCGCGCCGCCATCACATGGCTTTTGCGTATCGTCCAGCAGGAGCGTGAAGGTGGCTTTTACGGTCACGGCCCTGCTGGGCATGGTGAAGGTGTACTTCCCGCCGCTCTGAGCTGTCAGCTTGACCTCATTCCCCCGGCTGTCGGTGACAGTCAGGGTGTCCAGCACATAGCCGATGTCCGGGGTTGCGGTTAGAGCGATGGTGCTGCCACTGGCGGCGTTGGTGCGATTGGAGGTCACTTTACCATGCTCTGGCTTCTCCACGGTGACAGCATAGGTGGTGCTGGTGCTCCAGCCGTTAGAGCCGGACGAACCGCCTGACGTGCCACCTGTGGATTCGTCCGTCAGGATGGCAGTTAATGTAACGTCTCCGTTGGGCATGACAAAATAGGTGCTGGCGCTCAAGTAATCCTCAATCGTTCCGCCGCTGGCCTCCCATCTAACAAATCGCTTTCCAGAGGGAATTGTTGCGCTGATTGAAATTCGTGTTCCAGCAGAGTAAGAGCCGCTGCCAGAACCGCTAGTAACGGTCAATGTGTGATGGGTAGGTTGTTCGGGGGTATCAGGTTTTGGGGGAGCAGTTAGGTCCTCTGTTTTAGCAGGAATATCTTCTGTGTTTCCACTGTTGTCCATGACCCTAAACGGCACCGCAGGTTCTTCCACGACGCAGGATGGAGTGAGGATAGTTTCGGAGGCTTGCAAATCAATTTCCGCAGTAAAGCGCTTTAGCGGCAGATCGTCCTCTGCGTTATGGAAAATGGACGTACAGGCAACCGTTTGTGCCACCGGGTCAGCGGAGGAAATTCTGACCTCCCCGCTGCCGCCGAACAAATGCGCCCGCAGCGTTTCTTCCTGACGGTCATAGTAGAAATATCCATAGGGCTTATACAAGGGAAATGAATCTGCGGTGGTGTTGACTGTCCCAACAGAATTTCCGGCATCGCCTTGAACCTCCAGAATCAAATCCCGCCCGGATATTTCCAATGTTGTAATTGGAAGGCCGTTTGCGGCTTCTGCAAGTTCATCCTCCGCAGCCAAAGCTATCATGCGGGTTTCGGTTTCCTGCGGAACCGTCCGATAGGAACCGCAGGAAGTCCCGTCCATAGAATAGACGCGGAACCGGTTGTCAAAATCCTGCTTCCTGTTTTTGTTTATCATGATACGCTGGCCATTAGTCAGGGTCAGGACATAATACTCATCCACCTTGTCCGTGGGATTTTCGTAGGAGCGAACGCGCACCCCGCTTGGGATATAAATATCATCCACCCCTGAGCAGTCATTGATATACTGGTCGCTTGTCCCCGTGATCACGTACAGATCATTCATCGGCCCGCCGTCCATCGCGTTTCTGCCGAGTCCGCCCACCAAAATGTCATTGATACTGCTGCCAACGAGATAGTCATTTCCGTCGCCGCCAAGCAAAACCACCTGCTCTATGAGATTTTTGTCTATAATTTCATCATCGCCGGAAGAACCGAAGCTGAAACGTATTTGCAAATGATCCTGATTGCTGATAATCTCACACTGCTTCAGAGCCAGTGAGAGGGCATCCAGCCATAGCGGAGTTTTGACAAAATTCAATGCGTTTTCTATAAAAGCTAACCCATCTACCCTTGTCATTTCAAACTGACGGACTTCAGGCAGTGTTTGACGATATGGCGTACTCTGCGTCAGCCAAAACCTCCCAGAGGAGCGATCATATTCCAGCATGGAACAGAGGTCGTGACAGCTGTTTTTGCCTACCGCCCCGGTGGTTGCGGTGAGAGCAGGCGCGTGGATTTGAACCGGAAGCCTGTCCGCGTTGGGGTAAGCAACCGCTTCATTAAATGTGGCTGTCCCCAAAGAGAACTGAAAAGCGTTGTTTTTACTTTCCGTCACATGATTAGTAAAATTCCAGTCGCCTGCACTATGGAAATGCTTGTAAATCTCCTCTCCACCGGCGAAATAGGCGTCCTCCATAATGAGGCCGTTGGCCCCGTTGAACAGCTCCGCCCGCTCTCCGGTCAGCAGCGAGATATAGCAGGCTATCGCGCCGCCCAGGGAGTGCCCCGTCAGCAGAATCTGCCGTCCGTCCCCGATGCTTCTCTTGTAAAAATCCACCGCGTCCGAAAATTGTTCCGGCAGCTTGTTCAGCACCGCAAATTCAATATCCGCCCAAATATCCTTGGGTGATTCCGTTCCCCGGAACGCAATGATTCTCTGATTCCGCTCCGCGTTGTCCAGCGCGACGGCGAAAAGCCCGGACGGTTCGGAAACAACGTTGACAATCTTCCAAGCACCCAGCACATCTTTATAGAAATCGGACAGTGGCGCATCCCAAACCGCCCAATTCCAAAGGGTTCGATCCGGTCCAATTGCGGCATCGGCAAAGGTTTCGACGGTGGCCCCGAAGCCGTAGCGGATCAGCTCATCCTCATAGGAAAGCTGGCAGGCCGCAATGGCGCACATCAAATCATCATAGCCCTCTTTTACGGCAACACTGCATACCGCCTGTACATTGGGATAATCAACCAGAGCCGCCGTGATTTCCACCCGGCCCAGCTTGTGCGCGGTCAGTGTATTGTCGGAGACGGAAACGACCTCTGGGTCGCTGCTGGTGAGGGTGTACCGCGCTCCGGCCGGGATGGTGGTTACTGTAACCGCTTCTGTCTCGCCAATAGAAAGGTCAAGGGTTTCGGGAGAAATAAAAATCTGCGGTGTATCGGGTGGAGGCGCATCTACAATTTGGAGCTTTGTTTCCTTCCAGTCCAGTAGTTCGCTGGCATCCCTATTGATAGCAATAACGTAAATAGAACTATTGGGCTCGAATGCCATGCCAGGGATAATATCTGTTGCCGGTAACTCGGTGTACCTATCTCTGCTCTGAATTAAAAACACCCGTCCAGGCTCTCCGTCTCCCCAGTCTGTTTCAATAGACACATCAGCTGTTTCTGTGGAGCCATACTCAAATTTTTGGGGTTGGCCCAACAAATCAGAGGTTATGCCATCTCGAATCAGGGAAACAGACCGAATAGAAACCTTTTGCTCAGGAGGCGGCTCATCTGGATCGTCCAAAAGGACGTACGGAATGTTTTCGTTCTCCGCAAATTGGTGCGCATAGGAATCTTTGTAACAATGTATCGTCAGTTTTTTGCAGTTCTCAAATGTACTTGCATCCATGTCTGTTACACTTTTGGGGATTGTGATACGTTCTAATCTGGTGCAATTTCTGAACGCATAAACGCTTAATGTAGTGACACCCTCTGGAATGATAATGCTTTGCAGATTGGAACAATTAGAAAATGCGTTCTGGGAAATTAGGGTGACGCTATCAGGGATGTTAATACTTTTTAGGCTTGTGCAATCCTGAAAGGTGCTAAACCCGACTTCCGTTATTCCTTCCGGGAGTACAACTTGAGTCAGATTTGAAGCACCAGAAAATGCGCGCCAGGAAATGTCAGAAACACTGCCTGGTACAGTAAACGTACTCTCGGACTTTCCGGCGGGATAGCTGATTAGGATGGTTCTTTCTTTGTTATACAAGATGCCGTCAACCGCCATATAGGCTGGATTATTGGCATCTACACGAATTTCGGTCATACTTGTACAATTGCTGAACGGAGAATGGCTGATGTCATCCGCTATCCATCCATCATTATTGATAAAAAAAGTCGTAACACTGTCTGGAATACTGATACTAGGCAGACTTGTGCAATCCGAAAATGCGCGTTCACCGATAGCAGTTACACTGTCTGGTATGTTTACACTTTTCAAATTTGAACACCCAGCAAATGCGAGTTGGCTAATGGTGGTTATTCCATTTGGAATCGCAATGTGTTCCAAAGCTGTACAATCTGAAAAGATACCGGATGCAAGAGTTATCAAATTTTGGGGGATATTTACCACATATAACTGAGAACAGTCACTGAATGCGCCGTCTCCGATTGTTGTAACACTATCCGCAACATCGGCACGAATTAAGTTTTTACACTGCAAAAAGGCCTGCGATCCAATATGAGTTACACCATCTGGAATTTTTATGCGGGATATACTACTACAACTCCAAAACGCCAGATTTCCAATGTTGACTAAACTGGTGGGCATGGTTACATCCTGAATACTTTCACAGGCGCAAAATGCGTACTTTCCAATGCTGGTTACACCGTCCTCAATTACGAGGTGCTTAATATCCTTGTGGTGCGAGAACCACGGGCTGGTTATGTGATAATACCATATACCATCAACCCAAATTTCATCGTCGCCATATTCACTGGGAATATCATTTTTATGATAATGCTCTGCGCTATAATTACTCATTTTCCCGGTTCCCGTGATACGCAGAGTACCACCGCTATCCAGTGTCCAGGTCAAGTTAGCGCCACAAGTCCCGGACGCTATCTCATCTGCCGCAAACGCCGTCCCCGGCAACAACGTCAACACCATGCACAGACACAACGTTAGTGATAGAACCCTTTTTCTCATATTTGCCACCATTCCTTTCCTGACTGTAAAGTGTAC